>JAHOYZ010000025.1 GCA_019038695.1 Candidatus Zixiibacteriota bacterium | reverse complement strand
GTGATCGTTTCGGATCCGTTCCAGTTGGCGCTCGGCGCCGTAATGGTCGCTACCCGAGCCACTATATTGACTATTAGATCGCTGTTGCCGCTGTAGGTCCAAGTCATCTCGGCGTCCGTATTGTCTGGATCGCTGACATAATTATCCAGATTAATAGTGGCAAAGCTACTGCCTTCGGCGATCATCTGGTTGGGAATGTTAGTTACAACAGGAGCGTTGTTTACAGGTATGACAGTAAATACAGCCGCATCCTGGTCAAACAGTTCGCCCGGATCGGTAGCCCGGAACGTGATCGTTTCGGATCCGTTCCAGTTGGCGCTCGGCGCCGTAATGGTCGCTACCCGAGCCACTATATTGACTATTAGATCGCTGTTGCCGCTGTAGGTCCAAGTCATCTCGGCGTCCGTATTGTCTGGATCGCTGACATAATTATCCAGATTAATAGTGGCAAAGCTACTGCCTTCGGCGATCATCTGGTTGGGAATGTTAGTTACAACAGGAGCGTTGTTTACAGGTATGACAGTAAATACAGCCGCATCCTGGTCAAACAGTTCGCCCGGATCGGTAGCCCGGAACGTGATCGTTTCGGATCCGTTCCAAATGGCGCTCGGTGCAGTGATGGTTGCTACCCGGGCCACTATATTGACTGTCAGTTCGCTGTTGCCATTGTAGGTCCAGGTCATCTCGGCGTCCGTATTGTTTGGATCGCTAACATAATTGTCTAAACTAATAGTGGCAAAACTGCCGCCTTCGGCAATCGATTGGTTGGGGATGTTAGTCACAATGGGTGGGGCGTTACTGGCCTCGATCAGGATGTCCAGATCTTCGATACAGTTCGGCGAGGGCCAGGTATCGACCATGATGTAGTAGGTTCCTACTTCCAGATTCACATTCGTCATTGAGTACGGTACGCTGCTAGAGCTGGTGCTGAAAGCAATACATTCACCATCATAATCCGGGCAGGCGTTCGAGATCGAAATACCTGTGTAGGTTGCTCCCTTGGGATCAAGCTTGATGTTCACATTTATAGCGTTGGTCACGTTGAGCTGAATGATCAGGTCCTCCCCACCGTCATAATAACCCAGGCAGGTTGCATCGTAGTAGTTGCCCAAGCCACAAGTCGTAAAGCTGTTTAATGTGTACGGCAGCGAACCGGAGCCTATGCTATACTCGAAGGGATTGGAGCAGTTTGAGCCCCAGGGAGGTAATTTCTCAATGACACAGTGGATGACAGTATCTCCACCATCGGAGGATAAGACCAGTGAATCCAGGTACACCCCATAGTCTAGACCAAGCGTCATTGCCTGGACTTCGACTTTGTCGAAATCAGAGCCGGTTCCAACGGTTCCACTCAGCGGAAGCACTTCGGTTATCCAGGGGCAGGTCTCCATGATGTTCCAGTGTAGTGAAGCGTTGCCTGAGTTTTCAATATAGAAGGTTTGCGTTCCCGTAGTGGTGCCCCAGTCCAGCGAGTCAGTGGTGACTTCCAGGACTGGCTCAAGAACATTTTTGATGCCACGCACATAGTCTACATACAATGGCCCAACGGCTGTGCGAGCCCCGCACATAATAGATACGGCCTCTACGTTGGCAAATGCTCCCGGCGTCGGTTCGTCTATATAGATGTTAGCCCAAGTGTTGCTGGGAAGTGCCCCGGTCCAGCCATAGTATGTGAAGGTGTCATAACCGGCGAATCTTACGCCTATCATAGCATACATGGTCGCCGCAAAATCCTTATATACCCGCGCTTCAATTCGGTGGACACCATTCCACGAGGCATCACTTGCAGAAACCACCGACTTGACCCACCATTCATAATCGCAAGCATCATACCAGTAGCCGTGGAAATTGCAGTCGTATCGGAGAGCTTGTGCTCCGCCAAAAGACGCCTGAGATAAACCAAAGGTATATGGGACAGTAGCCATCGCCCAGATTTCTATGCAACTTGCATCAGGCCAGTACTTCTGGACCTGGTTGGATGCACTATAGAAATTCCAACTATCAAGATCAGAGGTAAAATTGTACCAAACCGTGTCAACTCCGGCGGGAGAGAGAGGTACGCGCATCAGTTCATCAGAATATAGAGAATCCTGAAACTCCGATGGGCTCAGAATCTGTTGGCTTATGCCGCCAAGCGCAGGATTTGACATCTCACTTTCATGATTTTGGGTTCCGGCGGCGACATGTCCGGCAAATAGAAGGACAGCGACCAGCGTTAGACATCGCTTCATACTATCTCCTTGCAAAGGGTTATCCCATTGAAGTTAATATAAGCAATTCTGCTGAAATGACAAGGGACCATACTCCACCGATTAGCAGACCCGGGGATTGAGGTTCTACACAAAGATTTGGCTTAGGAAACAGCCACTTCCGTATGTGGGAAGTGGCTGTTACATATACGTAATATCAGAATGTTCTGCTTACTCCGGACACGACACCGGTGGTGGGCCTCCTGTGAATAAGTACGAAACAAGATAGGTCAAATCAGCTATATTAATCTCGTCATTACCATCTATGTCAGCTTCATCCAAACAAGGAGGTGGCGGACCTCCGGTGAACAGGTAGGCCACAAGGTAGGTCAGATCGGCAATGTTGATTTCATCGGGCAATACATAGTCGACATTGCCTCGCATTGATGGAACGCAGCAGCTTCCTGAAGCAATGTAAGCAGCCATCTTGCGAGTCCAGCCTGACCATGTTACGCCGTCGTAGCTTCGTACCCGCCAGTAAAATACGGAATCGATTCCTAATCCTTCCTCCGGGATATAAGACGCTACCGTTATTGTATCAGTATCGATACGCGGAGCCGGGAAGTCAAAATATGGGTCAAGCTGGAATTGGTACGAATCGATCCCGGTAGTGTCCATCAAGAGATCCCACGAGAATCTCGGTCGATCCGTTTGCATCGGGAAACCATTAGGAGGTGTCATTGACGAGACCTCCTCCACCGTGAAATAGAACACCATCCCGGGTTGAGCCTTCCCGTCCGACTCAGTTGCTTCTTTTGTCATATTGTAGTTCTGGTCCTGGGAAAAGATCAACTGCTGCGAACCATTGATTCGAATCCCTCCTGAAACCACATGGTCACCATCTGGATCGGACCCCGGCTGTAGATTAATGCCGATCGAATACTCGCCGTTCATCAGATTGTAATCGATCAGCTGCTCGTCAAGAGTACCATCCTGATCAACGTCAAGAACCCAGGCATCACCGCCAGCCAGTGTCTGAAAATCGGCGGAGAGAATGTAGCCCAACGGGTTGGTTACCGATACGGTAACATTGGTATAACCGGTTGTCACCATTTCGTCGGGCAGGATGTCCTGATCAGGCAATTCGCTGAGACCCAGAATCAGATCCCCCGCGTCAACCGCGCCGGAAACAAAATCGGGTTGACCGTCTCTGTCCAGGTCCGCGGTAGCCACGGCATATGTCAATCCTGCCCCCGGGTCAAACGGTACGGAAACCGCCTCAGAGAAGTGACCGTTGCCGTCGCCCCAATACAACAGAATCGCCTGGTTGGTGGCGTCAGCTACAACCAGATCTAATTCCTGATCGCGGTTGATATCGGCCACCGACAGGTGGTTGGCAAGACCTGTTACGAGAAGGCTGTCGGTCTGGTTCAGGTTGCCGAAGCCATCTCCCGTTGCCACCTTCACCACTGATTGTCCACTCGCGTCAACGTCTGGTACGATCACTACCACATCCCAGCGCTGGTCATGATTAAGGTCTGCAACTGCGTTGGCTACCGAGGAATTGAAAGAGCCAGTACCGATAAACATCGCCGATGATCTGGCGAAATTATTCTTAGTTGTGTTGAGGTAGATTTTGGCCGAATCACCTTCGGTAACCAGCAGATCATCAAAGCCATCGCGATCAAAGTCGGCCGCGATAGCCGCCAGAGCCGAGAATGACACTGTGTAGCTCTCCAGAACGCCCCCATAACCGTCACCCAGAATCACATTGTCCGGTCCAACAAAAACATCAAGATCGATATCGTCGTTGAAATGTCCGACAGCGGAAGCGGAAGGATCGGAACGTTTGGCAGATAGAGGTATCTTCGACGTTACAAAATCACGGCCGCTGTCATTGAGCATGACAAATAAAGTTTCGGGAGTGGCCACGATTATATCCGGTAGCGTATCGCGATTTATGAAACCGGTTTGGATATCCGCCTGGGAAACATCAAGATAGTTGATTGGAGGATCAATGTACGGATCGGCTCCAATACCCCAGGCTATAAACAACCCTACTTCGGTATTGCCGTTGTAGATGACATCCATGTTCAGGTCACGGTCGATATCAGCTATGATTACATCATACACATCGGCTGCTGGTCCTGTATCTATCTCATACTCGACATCACAGGCATCACCGATACCGTCAATATCACCATCCTCTTGTCCGGGATTGTATACGTACGGACAGTTGTCGGAAGCATCGTCCCAGCCATCGCCGTCGGCGTCGCCGGTCTGGTTGAAATAGACCATGAAACTGTCTGCCCCATTGACGCAATAGGCCAGATCGAGTCGCCCGTTTCCAGCGAGATCAGCTAGCACAAGGTCGTTCAGGCCATACACTGCCCAAGCAGTAGGTGCTGGAATGGTGTGAGTCAACGAAAACAGTCCAGATCCGTCGTTTGATAGAACATCAAGCGAAGTTCCTCCCATGCCATGAACTGAGACCAGGTCAATATCACCATCTCCATCGACATCACCGCTCCCCATAAGACCAAGATTTGTGCCAGTGATATTGTAGGTCTGATCATAATCGAAGCCACCCTGTCCGTCACCGAATACCACAGAAATGCATGCTCCAGTCGTGACGCCCCGGGTAGCCAAATCGACATGACCGTCACGATCAAAGTCAGCTGTCACAACCGCAGTTGCCCCGCCAATATCAGTAGTCGATACGCTCTGCCCCTCTGTGAAAGTGCCATCGCCGTTGCCGATCAAGGTACGCGTTAGACCTATGTCATTGGCGTACTGGACAACAAAGTCGAGGATGCCATCTTCGTTGAAGTCAGCACCGTCGATGTCGACTGGATACCATTCAGCGGCGGATATGCTCTGTCCGGGGTCAAACTGCCCGGTACCGTCGTTTAGGAATACCCGAAGGCCGGCATCGGCATCCAAGGAGATAATGATGTCATGGCAGTTGTCTCCATTGAAATCTCCGGTGTAGATACTGTTGGTTGCCGAGGGCAAGGTGTATGAGTTGCCATGGGCGAAGCTGCCCGCACCATCACCATAGAGTACAGAGAAGTAATAGGTCGGATGGGAATAGGCGCTTGTGGCGGCTATGTCTATATGGCCATCACGATTGAAGTCGGCCGTGACCATGTCATATGTTCCCACGCTGGGGAGTTCCGCGTGTCCCCATATCGCGAATGTTCCGTCACCCTGATTCTGCCAGACATTGATGGAATCGCCTGATCCCGTGGAAACCGCAATGTCGATGTTTCCGTCACCGTCGAAGTCGGCCGCGACCGGGCTGCGTGCCAGGAATCCGGCGTAGCCGTCGCTGAGCGAGTACTCGCCGGCCCCGCCGGCGACCTCGGTCGTAAACCACCACTGGTATCCGTTTTCGGTAGGCAACGGGATGGCCGCGGAAGACAACCTGCCTTCCTGAACATTCACTGTCACTTTTTCACCGGGGATTAGGTCGTTGTCAGGATACAGGATCGCCGCCTGGGCTGCTGAGCTGTAGCCAACCGTGCCTGAGATCGGGCCAGAGTGGCTGCCATAAGCCATAAAGAGGGTGTCGTCGAATGTCGAGGGATTCATGTTCGTATTGAATGCGGCCGAGATGACTGTGTTCACGGGAGAAGCAACCTCGTGCTCATCCGGAGTAGTTCCCACGATAACGGGAACAGTATTGTTGAATAGGTAGCGCACCTCACCATCGAGGGTAGTAACAACGATATCCTGAGAACCATCATCATCAAGATCGGCTATCTTGAGGGTCACTACCGTATCTGGCAGGGTGGCGATTTCTATCCCATCGCCAAAAGAAGCGTTGCCGTCGTTCTCCAGCCAGAAGATTTGTCTGGAAATGACACCCACTGTGACCAGATCAAGATCGCCGTCATTGTCCAGATCACCGGCATCCAGTACCGTCAGGCTGTCACCGGGGAAGTCCTTGGTGTACTCCGCGTCTTTGGCCCCCCCGTAGCTGGTCAATGAAACTTTGATTCTGGAGGATGAAGTACTGGCGCCGTCATAAACGATGGCATAATCCGGGTTTCCGTCGTTGTTGAAATCACGGGTCAGTAATTCTCTCGATGTCGAGTCTATTGGGTAATAATAGCCTGGATTCTCATCAGCGAACGTCATATTACCATCATTGAACCATATGTCTATGGCATCAAGATTGAAGGTGCCGTAGTGAAAAGTAAACACTATGTCCGTGGTTCCGTCGTTATTAAAATCATCGAGTGCTAACTGATGTATGTTGTCACCCTTAGACCAGGACCCGCCCATGGAAAAGCTCCCGAGACCGTTATTCAGGAAGAACATGATGCTGTCGTCGGCGATAACAGCGACATCAAGGAAGCCGTCGCCATTGATGTCGCCCAAACTCATGTCGCCCACCGCAGTTGTACCCAGCTCGTTAGACTCGGCGGATGGCGTGAAGATACCAAAGCCGTCGCCTTTCATGAAGATAACTTCACCTTCACCTGCAACGTCGACGCCGATGAGCAGGTCTACGAAAGAATCCCCGTCCAGATCGCCGGTGAGGATTGGTCCCGGCAGGGCAGCAGGAGCTTCAAACTGATCGATCGAAGAAAAGGACCCGATGCCATCATTGAGCATGGTGGTGATAGTGTCGGGTCCACAGCCAACCAGGAGATCGACGTAGCCATCTTCGTTGAGGTCGGCAACTGCCAGGCTATACGACGTGTTGCTCACTGTATCAATGGTCGGATCAAGAACAAAGTCACCTTCCCCACCCAATGGAGCCACAACGAACGACCATATATGCGCGCTGGATCGCGTAGCGCCGTTTACAGTGAGCACATCCGGAGTGACCTCTACCCACACTCGTTCACCCGGAATAAAGTCGTCAGTCTGCAAAGTTGCTATACGACTATAGATATCGTATGAAACGGTGTGAGCCATCTTGCCACTGATGGAACCGCGAACACTGACATTGGGGTAGTCCATGGTGGCATCATCCATGTCCGGGCCAAACTGAATCTGAATATCATGATTGTAAAGTGCCGCCACCGCATGCCGGGGGGGACCCATATCCTCTATGAAGGCTTCCACGTTAAGGCCAACGAACCTCGGGATCCACGAACGGGGTGCTTGGCCCAAATCAGCTGAGAGCTCAACCCGGTTGCTGGGACCATAGGTGGTGGTGTCGATCAGAATGTACTGGGGGTTGATCGCGTCGGGATCCAGCGAAAAATGCAGCGATGCGACCAGACCCTCGTCTAACGTGATGAGATCTTCCTCCGAGGCACGGACTATACCGATTACACAGGAGTCGCCTTCGGTAGGTGCATGCTTAGTGCTGTAAGAGTCAAAGATCGAGTTTTCAAACGAGATGGAATCCAACGTCAGGGGAGATGTTGCGCAATCCCAACTCAGTGGCAGGGACAAACCCCACACATTTAGAGTTTTCTTCAGGTTTATCTCCACTGTCGCCGTGCTCTGACCAGCTGGAACTTCTGTCCCCTCAATGAAGAAAGTATCGTCGAGAGTTTTGTATAAAGTATCTAACGATCCCCAGCCGCATCCAGGTGTCGGACCACCGTCAAGGTGTCGGGTCAAGATGTGAATATCATTTACTGTTATTCCATTCCATTCGTCGAGGTCAGCGACGCCGATTTCCGGCTCGGGTTTCAGCCCACCCTGGAAGAGGTAGTTTACCATGTGGTCAAAGTCGTCGGAGTCGATGTCTCCATCGTTGTCGGCATCGCCGCAATAGAGATCGGCGTATTTGAGAAGGTAGTAGTCGGTTTGCCCCAGCGAGTTGTCCCTGAGAGAGCCAACAACCCCCACTGTTCCATTGTCGGCCACAGCGATATCCCAGGCGGCCTCGCCGTTCCCGGTTTCGATGGTCTCCCACCAGAGACTGGTGCCGGATGTGTCCCAGCACCAGGTCTTCATCTCGGTGTCCAGCCCCGAGTATGTCCAGTAGCCGGTGATATAGACTTTGTCGTTATCTATAACCAGCGCGGTAGGAACTCTGGGGCCATTTCCTCCGAACTGCCAGTTAGTATGGGAGATCTCGCCCATTAGATCGTCGTAGCGAAGAATGACCCCGTTGATCGCCGGATCGATACCCAATACTCCAATCACCCAGGTGCGTCCACTACCGTCCACACCGATATCGACACCTTCGTCTCCCTCACCGGCCCAAATATAAGTGTTATACCAGGTGGTGTCGCCGTCGGACGAAAACTTCAGCGCCAGGATGTCGTCAAGCGACCGCCCAGTAATGTACACATATCCGGCGTCATCGACACAGACAGCGTTAGCATGATCAAAGTCCTCCGGGGAAGGTTCAGGATTCTCCCATGTCCTGACCCAGACAGCGGGAGGACCAGTAGGAGAGTACTTGGCCACCAGGACATCATCGTCGGCCTGATTGGTGATAGTTTTCCCGACAGCATAGATATATCCGTTTTTGCAACAGACGTCTTTGAAATTATCAGGTGCATTCCCGCCGAAACCATCTATGGTGTCCTCCCACAGCCAGTTCCCGGCGGTGTCATAAGCCACTATCACGGCATCGTAGGAGACGCCATTTTGCGTCTGGCCCACTACATAGACATTGTCCCCGTCCGTCGCTATTGCCGTAGCAACATCCACATTGCCCGCCCCGTCCCACTCGGTTTGCCAGTGGATGTTTCCATCGGGATTGTATCTGATCGTTCCCATGTTCGTGTTTTCCCCAAACACGAATCGACCTCCCGTAACATAGACATTACCGGCCGCATCGGTGGTAATATCCGTAGCGTAGTCTCGGGCTGGGTCAACAATGAGCGAGCTGGCCCTATCCGTCCAGGCGATAGTGCCGTCCTCATTCACCTTACCGGTGAGGTAGTCTTCCTGGGTGCCCATACCCGGCGATGTGCCTGTAAAGACCATGGCGTTGTCGGGTGTAAAAGCAACGGCCAGCGCTGAGTCGTGTCCATTAGCCGAACCATTTATGGTGCGTTCAAGAACTTTTACAATGGCCGCTTCTGTTACAGATGTAAATAAGAATACAACTATCAGGGTAGCCAGCGCCACCAGAGCAGCTCTTTTAGCAAGAAACATGTCTTATCCCTCCGTCCGAAAGTAGGTACAGAGTTTGCCCATGCACGGACGCGGTATCAAGAGGAGTCAATCAATGTTGATACGCCATGACGGCAAACTATCAAATTCGTACTAATACATATACTATAGTCCACAACGCCTATATTGTCAAGGCTTTAGAGGATTTCGGCTTTCCTGGCAGTATCTTTAGGAATGAATCGAAGACAGATGGTGTGTTCCAGGGATTGCTGAATTCAGAGTAGGGAACATCTATTGCTTTGCAGAGAATTCTGTCTTGATCACGACGATGCAGGCCAGTCGATTTCAGATATTAAGGATATATTTCCGATGCCTTTTGAGCAACGATGTCGGTATGTTTTAAAACGTGTCTGCCAGATGTTTCTTGGTGACTGATTTCCTTAAGTAGCGATGAGGACCTCGGTGCGAAACTGAGGTCCTAGAATAACTTCTTCTACTTCCACCGACTTAACCAACCATAAACGGCTACCCCGGCAGAAAACTCACAGCCAGCCCTTCTTCTTGGAGGCAGGCATCTGTCTCACCTGGACTATATCTTCCCAGTTGAAATAAACCGTCCCCTTACCGTCCTCATAGCAGAGCATATCCAGTTCCGGCATAATCAGAGCCGAATCTATGGTCACGGTGTTGCGCTCCGGCGAGCCACAACATCCACGGATAGTGATATCAAGACTATCATTATCCTGGCCGCGAATAACGTTCTCGTTAAGCCAGCCTTTCGATTCAAATAGCTTGCGCCACTTTTCTCCCTTGGTCATGTTCTATTGCTTCTCCTTCCCATTACTCGAAGACGGCTACAATTACCGAACCCGGAGTCATAGATTAGCGTTCCTTATGATACGCCCCCGAAAGCAAAGACGCAATATCATATTCTCATTGGTAGGGAAGTAGACTGTGTCCGACAGAACCGCCTTGTCTCCGAAGATACAGAGCTTGCCTACAATCTATTAGATGTCAATTTCTGGCGTTAATGATGACTAATCATGTCCTAGTTTCTGAGAGATCAGGTTAGTGTACTTGAAAAAGTACGTCAGCATACAGGTTAATGTACCGTCAGTGTATAAACACTAACCAACTTGATAAGTCTTTGTGGTTCTTGATACTTGGTTTGGGGGTGGAAAGGTATGACTAACAACGTAAAAAAGCCTCTAAACCATAAAGTTTTTTTGAGGTCAATACTAATGGTGCCGAAGGGGGGAATCGAACCCCCACGTTTATGTAGTAATGACAACGACTTACAGCGATGACAAATACTCAGGTCAGTGTAAAATAGTATCAAAAAGTATCAAGTGCTGCATTTGGGACCAATGTTGATAGCGGGGTGGAGGACAGAAGGGACGCGGCATTTGGCAAAACGTCAGTATCGTCAGTAACGTCAGTTAATTGGGAGACCGGGCAATTGAGTCCCGGCTCAACCCACGGGTCTCTATCTCGTGCCACCATGGAATCCCTATTCTGGAGTTCCACACCTTTGACTTTTCGACAGGTTTGTGTATTACATCATAGCAGGGTGGCGATACGGTCTTGTGTGCCACCAACATGGAATGAAAACATAAATCAGGAGTGTCTTCGATGAACCCTCACCGTATCCTTCTTGTAACAACAATCGTAGCCTGTCTCATTCTATCCATGCTAACTCAACCTGCTCTTAGCGAAACAAGTGTATCTCTGGACCATGTTGATGGTTTTTCTGTACTGGGGCAAATTACACGGGGGCAGGTCACTCTCAGGGACATCTGTCCCTGAGAGTTGCAGTCCGGTGACTATTGAACAATCTCCCCACGGATTTGACAGAATCAACATAGTCTAGTATATTATGGCTTGATCGTCGGTGAACACACTTAAGGAACCCACGAGTTCAGATACACCGTCAACAAATCCGGGATTGTCGTCGATTGCAGATATTATCGGATTTCTTCGACTGTTTGTCAGTTGCGGTCCGACTGATGTTGTAACCTGCCGGGACGTAAAAAAGTTGACGCCCGAAGATGCCGATAGAATGAAAGAGACAATGTCGATACAGTTGCTAACCAATATCGAAGGAATATAGGCGTGATGACACTACCTCATAGCTTGATCCGGATAACTTATCTGGTGGTTCTAATCGGATTTCTGGTTTGTATGTCATTGTATGCCCAGGAGCAGACGGTTGGGCTTTTTGTTTATGACTCATCGGCTCATGACGGATACAATCTGTTTGGATCAATCCGCAGCAATGTAACTTACCTGATGGATATGTACGGTCGCCAGGTGCATTCCTGGCAGGTAGACTATCCACCCGGCAATTCCGTCTATTTGCTTGAGAACGGTCACTTGCTAAGGCCGTCGCGGCCCGTCAACGGTGGCGGCGGACTGATTCAGGAGATCGACTGGGACGGCACGATACTTTGGGAGTATACATACTTCGACTCCACCGTTCGTCAGCACCACGATATCGAGCCTATGCCCAATGGCAATGTGCTACTATTGGCTTGGGAGTACAAGACTCTGGAGGAGGCAGTTGCCGCTGGACGCGACACGTCGCTGTTGAACGATAGCACCCTCTGGCCGGAGCATGTGATAGAGGTGGAACCGAACGGTGCAACCGGAGGTAATATTGTGTGGGAATGGCATCTCTGGGATCATCTGATTCAGGATTACGACCCGATCAAGAACAACTACGGTGTTGTAGCGGACCATGCGGAACTTGTGAACATCAATTGGGTACTGAACTTCAATGCTGACTGGATTCATGCCAATGCCATCGAGTACAATGCTGAATTAGATCAAATCATCATTTGCAGCCGTAACCTTAGCGAGTTTTGGGTGATCGACCATAGCACTTCCACCGCCGAAGCAGCTGGCCATACCGGTGGGAACTCTGGTATGGGGGGTGATATCCTGTTTCGGTGGGGAAATCCTCAGGTTTATGATGCCGGGAGCGAGGTTGATCAAAGATTGTTCCTTCAGCATGATGCTCAGTGGATAGAACCTGGATGCCCTGGCGAAGGGAACTTCCTGGTGTTTAACAACGGCGGTCAGTCAGTACTTTACTCAACAGTGGATGAGATTGAATCTCCGGTCGATGCTGGTGGCCAATATCCCCCACCGACACCCGGTACGCCCCATGGCCCGACGCAAGCATCATGGGTCTATGTGGCTGATCCGCCGGGTGGTTTCTATTCCTCCAATATCTCTGGCGCTCAACAGTTGGCCAACGGCAATACCCTGATCTGTGCCGGAGCTGGAGGACGCTTTTTTGAGGTGACTCCAACCTTTGAAATCGTCTGGGAATACATCAACCCCGCGACCACCGCCGGTCCTGTACCCCAAGGTGTCGTTCCCGGCAACAACAGTGTTTTCAGATGCAATCGGTACCTGGCGGATTATCCCGGCCTACTGGGTCGTGACCTGACGCCCGAATCAACTCTTGAAACCTATCCAATAACTATAAGTGGTACCACTGAGTATCCTTCAAATCCTTCAGAAGTTGACTCTCAGGTTGTAATACTCTCGACGATTAAATCTGATTCTGGGCTTGCAACTGTAACGGTCATGATAGATGTCGGAGCTGGGTATCAAGCGTTTCCAATGTTCGATGATGGCCTGCACATGGATGGAAGCGCAAATGACTCTCTTTTTGGAGCGTTGCTGGGATCACTGGAGCCCGGTGAGGTAACGTATTATATTGTAGCATTAGACGACTCTTCAAACACAGTAAATGATCCATATAACTCACCATCCATAGTCTACAGATTCACAGTTGACTCCGGCTGCTGCAACGGCGACGGTCTGCGCGGCAATGTCGACTACGTATTGCCCGATGAAATCAACATTGCTGACCTGACTTACCTTGTGGCCTACCTGTTCACTGGAGGATCAGAGCCACCGTGCATGGAGGAAGGTGACGTAGACGGCAATGATGAGATCAATATCGCCGACCTGACTTATCTCGTTTCGTACCTGTTCACTGGAGGACCCGCACCGGTGGCGTGTCCGTAGATGACATAGATTCTGGCGTGACATTGATCTTGAATGGCCACTTCTCATCGTAAGGGGTGGCCGTTCTCTTGTGAGGGGATTCCCCCGAACAAATCTTTTGCGTACAAAGGAGAAACTTGCCGAATCAGTAGACTCTGTTCTGGGGGGGCCTACCCCCACGGCTTATTGGACTGCCTTTGTCTACGTTAGTGTATTTTGTTAGTGTAAAATACTATCAAAAACCGTAAAGTGACATTTCTCGTAACGGGCTGTGCGCGTTGCACTTAAGAGAAATGCCGAAGGGGGGATTCGAACCCCCACGTCCTTGCGGACACTGCGCCCTGAACGCAGCGCGTATACCAGTTTCACCACTTCGGCATCAGTTGTGACGCAAACACTTGACCCATTAAGCTGAGCAGATAGCTCTGGGCAAATACCCAGATAAGCCAGCCTTCAGCAATACAACGGCTTTGCACTCACGCGACGAACAAAGATGTGTATATCGTAGGGTTATGTCAATAGATTTGTATCGGTTGGAAGCGTACACTCCGACACAAGTCATGCAGATCGAATTTTCTACGCCATGACAATCCTAAAGGTTGCTTAGCAGTCGGGTCATTGCCATTGGGATTGCTCGGGACTACTTACTTGAGACGAGAAGCCGCATACTTACGACCACTCCACCAAAAGACTTGATCGAGTTGAAATCGGCGAAAGCCTGAAATCCCCATTTGCCCCGGAACAGCTGACCCTGCAACAAGAATCCGGTGGTTGTACTTACCTCCTTGTCCCATTGATCAGGAAAAATCCAGTTATCGATCCATTCTCCTTTTTGGGTGACAGTTACCGAGCCAACTCCAGCTGAAACCGAAAGTGAACTCTTCTGCTGTTTGTCTACCTTTACCCAACCGAACAGTATGCCGAAATCGTTGGCTCCCCGTCTGAAAGATGGCCCCGAAAATAACCCATCGTCACTGTCATTGACTCCACCGAGTTCACGGCTCTCTGCCCAGCGTATGCTTACCAGACCATGACTTCCAAGCTGTAATGAACCATTGGCATGCCCTGCCAAACCTTCTGACCCTACGCCCGCTCCAAAAGCCAACCAAAAATCACCGGCTTGTAACGGCTGCCAACTCATGATGAAGATCGCTATAGCAATGAACGTTTTCATCCCAACACCTCCCTATACCACATTGGGTCTCATCAAGAACAGCCAGTAAGAATAAGACGGCAAGCAGCCTGACCTATCCTTGCCCTGTCCTGTTCATTATAGAGAAATTTGTTTGATTAGTCAATCACCAGAAAAAGCTGATACAGGATTAGATCCCCGGATCCGCTGATTACTTGTCGACTGTGCCAAATCCAACCTGTATATTATTCTCTCAATTGTAATAAAAACTGAGGATCTAAATGCGTCTCCCGATTCTCAAAGGCAACACCATACACATGCGTCCCCTGAAACGGACGGATATTCCCGCCATAGCACGTGGCGCACACAACAAGACGATCTCAAAATTCATTCCTCCAATTCCATATCCGTATACTGTCGTGGAAGCGCGCAAATGGGTGAATTGTGTTCATCGTTCCGCTCGGGCCGACATAGCTTATCAATTTGGAATCGAGCGTATCTCGAAAGAGGGCATCGTAGGAATGATGGGGCTCAACAACCTGAACTGGTCCGACAAGAATGCTGAAATCGAATGCTGGCTGGCGAGACCGTATTGGGGTAAAGGGTTTGCATCAGAGGCTCTCAAACTGCTACTCCGGTTTGCCTTCGGCGAACTGAAATTACACCGCGTTTACGCCATGATGGTTAGCATCAATGAGCCATCTGTTCGCTTACTGGAGAGGCACGATTTCACTCGCGAGGCTAATTGGCGGAAAGCTTGCCGGATGAACGGTGGTTGGCACGACGTTTATGCCTACGGGATGCTGGAGGAAGAAGCGGCCAAATTCAAGTAGGTTTGGTCATCCGACGGGTTCGTTCATTGATATCAATTGGTGTCAATTTGTCCAGTCCGATTCCCTCATAAGCCCCAAATTGCCGGACCACGCGTCCGGATTGGCAGGGATCGCATAGGTGATGAAGTAATAACCATCGCTCGTCCTCACGTTCCAGGGAGTAGTCGATCTGGGTCCTGGGTTAGATAGATAAATGTCATTACCCTCCAATCTCCACACACCACGATATATCGCGCTATCACCCGAGGGTTGGGAGCCACCGCCATAGGCTAGAACGTATGAACTGTCCGACATTAGATCAAGACGATGACGAGTATCCATCCACTTGCCTACCATAAATTGTTGACTAGCTACGTTGGGATGGAAATCGACTTCGGCATTGAAGATGAATGATAATGGTAGGTAAGAAACAGATGATAAAACCGCCAAAGCTCCCGCAACGTACAGTATCTTGAAAACTCCCCGCATGAAGTAGGCGGTTACAAAGGCAAAAACTCCCGATGTTCCAATGATACTAAGAAAGAAAAGATAGCCGAGCATACCGATCAAGTCCGTCCCCGGGAATACCTGATTGGGTGGTCGATTTATCGTTTCACAAAACATGGCATAAACCGAGATAACCGCCAAGTAGGAATAAACTGTCATCGGCACTAATCCAATAGCCCTGATCCAACGATTGTGAAGAAAGTCCAAGCCTGGCTCCTATATTAGGATGAAACTGTCCATCTTGTCTATCTAAGTCAATCATACACATCACTGTTCCAGATGTTCAGAAAAGGGCAAGTAGGTCAAGCGACCTGCCGCTTGACGATGGTAGAGGGTTCTTCTTGATGTCAAGCCGACAGGCGGCTTGACTAACAGAGATGCAGTATTCAGCGCCTGCAAAATGCTTTTGCATTCTGGCGGGTACAAGCGTATATTATGGCTCTGAATAGTCCATTAACAAGGATGTCTTATGAACAAAGTTAGAGCATTTGCGGCGACGGCTGCCGATCAGCCACTGCAGCCATTTGAATACGAACTGGCTGAATTGGGACCCGAAGAGATTGAAATCGCGGTCCAGTATTGCGGTATCTGCCATTCGGATCTTAACATGATTGAGAATCAATGGGAAATGACCGCCTATCCGATTGTCCCTGGCCATGAGATCGCAGGAACAGTTGCTGCGGTCGGAAAGAGCGTCCAGAACGTCAAACCGGGTGACCGGGTTGGTCTCGGTTGGTATTCGAAAAGCTGTATGATATGCGACACCTGTCTTGCAGGCGATCATAACCTATGTGCGTCCAGCGAATCGACCATTGTGGGACGGCATGGTGGTTTTGGGGACAAGGTTCGCTGTCATTGGAGCTGGGTTATCCCTATTCCCGACAAACTAGAAATCAAATCTGCCGGTCCGCTCTTCTGCGGAGGCATTACCGTCTTCAACCCTATCGTCCAGTTCGACGTAAAACCAACAGAACGGGTTGGCGTGATAGGGATCGGCGGACTGGGACATATGGCCGTCCAGTTTCTGTCTAAGTGGGGCTGCCATGTTACCGCCTTTACGTCTTCATCCGGTAAAGCTGAGGAAGCCCGACGGTTTGGCGCCCACGAAATCGTCGACTCGCGCGACGATAAGGCACTTGAGGCGGCGGCAGGATCTCAGGATTTTCTTCTCGTTACGGCCAACGTCACTCTAAACTGGCCTCTGTACCTAAACACCTTGCGACCCAAAGGACGTCTTCACTTTGTCGGTGCGGTTTTGGAACCCCTGGCCATACCCGTATTTAGTCTCTTGATGGGCCAGAAGTCGGTGTCGGCATCACCTCTGGGAAGTCCTGCCACAACGAAGGAGATGCTTCAGTTTTGCACCCGCCACGGGATAGAACCACAGATTGAAGTTTTTCCGATGTCAAAAGTCAACGAGGCATTAGACCACCTGAGGGCGGGCAAGGCGCGATATCGAATCGTTCTTGAAAATGATTTCTAAACTCGGGACGACATAATATTATTATGTCTTTGCAACGGTCCCTAGTACTCTGATAGGAGCCAAAAGGGACAAGTTCGCCATCAGGGATTAACAACAGGCTTAGCCTGCGAACCCCGGACCCGCTGATTAAGACTTTGGGGGCATCCCACTGGTCAATGATAATCTAAATTTCATAAACCATCGAACGAGCAACACAAGGACAGCCATTAAACGCGGTCTTGAATAACGAATTGGTCTATTCTTTATGCACTGCAGAAGATGATCGACTGCATTTTCAACTGTCATCATCAGTAGTTTCTCACCTTTTGCCATCTTGGTATCGACAAACCCAAACCGGACGTTCGTGATCGAAACTCCATGTTTCCTGACAGCTAAAGCCAGGCCTTCAACATACGAAGAAAGTCCCCCTTTTGAGGCCGAGTAACTCGGAGCATCTGAAGAAACAATTTCATCAGCAAGACTAGATATTACGATTATCTGCCCACTTTTCGTTTGTACAAGTGCAGGAAGAATTGCTTCGATAGTCTTAACCGCACCCATTAAGTTTACTTGAAATACTTTCTGTTCAAATTCAATTGATTTGACATCGAATTTCTCTCCGATGCCAGCACAATAAATTGATACATCGGGAGTAACCTCAAGAACGGTTCTGAGTTGTTGAATGAAGTCATCTGCTGTTACATCAACGATAACATGACGATACGTACTCTCGATTATTAGGGAAGGACTCTTGGACAATCCGATTACCTGCCACCCCATTGATAGCAACTTTTTCGTTAGAGCTAAACCGATACCATCAGTATTCCCTATGACTAAAGCCAATTTACTTTTCATGATAATGGTCCCTGTTTACCAATGTTCCTGTATATCCGATTATCATCCGGAGATAGTCATACACGTGATATCTTTGTGTTTTAATGAATCCAACCTCTGGTGGACCACCAAACGTCACGCACCTTAGCTAATTGGAAATGGTCCCTATTCCTTCGCGTTAGTTCTTCTTCCTATGAGCATTTTGGGATAGTCGGTGGAGGATGGCCTCTCCATCTTTTCAGCTTTCTGAGACATAAGACCGAGCAAATAACCTCTGGAATCGATGACAGGGGAGCCGCTTAATCCCGGCATAGTATTGTCTTCCAACTCTTTCGTCGTTATGAGAAACGACCCTTCCTCTGATCGCACAAAATTCCCCTCATAGATTACCTGTGGACAGTCTTTGTCGGAATATCGCCATCCAATGATATATACTGTTTCGCCCTCTTGCATCGGACTGGATCGCAGTTTCAAGGGCTGTATGTTTTGAGACCTCTTCTTGAGAGTGAACAGTAGCCAATCCTGTCCGGTTGGTGCCTCCCCCAAAAGTTCCTCCTTGTTTTCATTAATCAGCTCGCCCACCACAACCACATCATCCGGATTGTCCTTTGGAAACATCTTCCAGAGTTTCAATGTATTGTCAAAAGAAACCGTTTTCATACTATCTGATTTGAAATAGATCAAAATGTGCTTAGCTGTGGCCGCAAGGACTTCGTCTCCTGTATCTAAAAGAAAACCGCATCCAGCGATAGGGTGATTGTTATCGGTGTATTCGATCTGGTTAATCATCGTGATCTGCGGCCACTCACTCTGAGGTTTTGCCATCCATTGTCCGTATTCATCGGGTTCATTGTCATTGCTCTGACAGAGCCCAGTGGAAAAACAGACGAGCAAGGACGTCAAGCACATCTTGACAAGTACAGTTTTGAACATTGTCAGTTTTCTCCCTTCCAATCATCTTATCTGTCTAATATCTGTATAAGACAATCTCGGAAAACCTTTAACATAAAAACCCTCAGAGAGAAGTCCACAGCACTTTCGTACGAGTAGAACTATCATACAGGTCTCTATGGCCATCATGTGCTCGCGTCTCACAATAGCAACCGAAGCTATCCGGTGTCGTTGGCAGGATTCAATTGTTAAGGGTTGTAAGGGGATTAGTGTAATTCGTTCTTATACAATAAAAAAATACGCCATCAGGGATTCGAACGGGCGGGGATGGACCCGGTATCCGCTTATTGCGACCAACTTAGTAGACACCCATCAAGCAAGGTCAGTTTTCCGTCCACTCGTCACGGGACTCGAGGGGTGGGCCATCCGATCCGAAGGACCCCGCAAGAAACTAGCAGTTACCTGTCGCGAAGCCTATACACAGCCATGATATCAGGTTCTCGAAACTCCCAGTTGAGGCTCGCCACGAATTCCAAGTAAGTTACTAACTCCGCACACCCTTCCGGTTGAGCGCCCTTGCGCACCACCACAGTTTCAGCGATCCGATCCCAGAAAATCTGTCTGGTATGTCGACAGTTGGAGCATGTAATATCAGTTATAGCCTCGAACCCAAGGACCAAGATTGTACAGCCACGCACAAACGATCGCCACAAAGCAGGGCGCTCCCCCCTGTAGTCAACCAACTTGTAGCCGGTCAGAAGGTATCCGATAGTCCCCAACTGCGACGCATGAAGGGGTCCCAAGTACAGCACACACACTATCGGCCAAAGCGAGACCAAAACCATCACGTTGGCTTTCGATAAGTCGGCAAAGACTGCCCTTGCGATCAACAGTGAGACAAGTGCGCCTATTAGCACGAGTCCATCCAACATCAGTATTGCTAATCGTGTTCCAGGGCCCGCGTAGTCTTCTCGTTTGAAGTATGTTGCTCTCTCCACAGCACCAGTCTCCGATCCGCGCTCTCCACTCTCACTTCATACAACCCTCAACTAAGATAGTCTCGTAGCTTTCGTGAGTCAACATCACACTAATCGGCCTCCCTGTACTAACATTCTCAGACAAAGAAAAATACGCCATCAGGGATTCGAACAGGCTAAGCCTGCGAACCCCGGACCCGTTGATTAAGAGTCAACGGTTAAACGCAGGACAAGTGGTGAGCCAACCCAGTTGACTGCTAGACTGGACCTCGGGTCGCGGTCGTGGCGTCGGCGACAATGTCAAAAGAACTGGCGCTCATCTCGGTGAAGGCTGGGTGGCTCCTTACCTGATCCGCTAGGGGACTCTCCAGAAATCTTGTGAGTGAAGGCTCATCGTCGAAAAGGTAGACGCCCCCGGCCATGCTCTGAGCTTCGTCAATAGTCCAGATTTTCCAGCGCAGTCCCTCGACTTCTGCGAAAGCCGAGGCGAGCGACGCGGCGGCCTGGCGATAGTCGTCTTTAGACACGCTGAACTTGAAGTTGATTTGCAGGATCTTTGCAGCCATAACTAAATCTCCGTCGGCTAAGTGGTTTTTGAGACACTCGTCGCAACGCCAGCTCTGATAGAGTTTCTTCAAAGCAATCACAACCGGGCCGACAATGCTGCTGATAGTCAATCATAGCGAATAACCTCTCTTTCTGTCAAGGGAATTGCTCTTCGCCAAGTTTTGAAAAACCCACAATCAAGAGCCTGTTGATAAGCTTGCTCTGCTCGTCATAGCGAGACCGGCTTGCCGGTCGTGGCGATCTCATCTTCATTGTCAACAGTCAGCTGGAGATTGCCACGTTACTCCGTCCCGCTGGTCTTCGCTCCTCGCAAGGACTTTTTTGGCAAGCCATGAACACTGGGCCATACTATCGACAATCCTGTGACTCTACGCTGGTCGGTATATCGGTCAATAGACTCCGGCCTCCTCACAGGCATAGCCTGCCTTCCTCGATGTCGGAGATCTCTGTAACTCTATCGTAGACATAGAAAAATACGCCATCAGGGATTAACACAAGCGTTGTTTGCGAACAGGCATCGCCTGCTTTGCGGACCCACTGATTGGGAGCCTCGGGGATTCTGACGGTTACCTGTTGGCGCGATTAAGAGTGGCCAAGTCTACTCAATTCAAGTCACGAGCCGTGAAACTGACCTCCGTGGCATCTGGGTAGAGAATTGTCCAGGAACCAAGACTGTTTTTAGCCCAGTATACTCCAGGGTCGGGCAGATACGGCATAGACCACGGATCAAGCGCATGTAATTCGTACCTGTCCCAAACCACAACCCAGTATTCGTCGGACGGATCAGACGTTTGTACTGCGCCAATAACTCGCACCTCTCTCCAGCCCTGTCTCTTCATGTAGTGCGCAGCCGCTTCAGTGGTATATGACGGCATCGGCCCGATGGAGAATACCCTGAGAAGTTCATGCTCCTCTTCTGCTGAAAGTTTGCCAAGGCCACATTTTAGATATCGCTCCTCTCCCATTGAAGAGCGCAAGGTCTGAGTCGGCTCCTGGGCAGAGGACACATAGTAGAGACAAGTTATGAATACGGCTATGCCCAACAACACAAGTATATTCCTCATCCTCACGATACTCCTCCCATTCATGTAAGAATCCTTGATCGTATTCCTTATACACCAGATATACATCATCCATCCGATCAACTTGGTATACGGGTTGACCAAGCACGTTGGTTTACTACGGCACAGAGGCTCGCTTGGGTTGCTTAACCGATAGTCTGCGACTCCAGATTCGGGCGATTCAGCCTAACCCCATCGAAGACATAAAAAACTGCCATCAGGGATTGCGAATAGGCTCAGCCTGCGATACCCCGGACTCGCTGACCATGAATCCGAATTGTTGTAGCAATTTCACAGGTCCTTGTTGATCATGGTTATGATAGGCAGTGTTCAGTTAAGTACAATTGCAGTGGAGACGGAAGTGAATACGATTCCAGAATGGCTTGTGACTACGACTGGTATACTTGTGCTAATCGTTGGTTTCATATTTCATTGGCTGGGCCAACTGATCTCAGTAATAAATTGGGGACTTGCCACCCGGCTTGGACTTCAGGAACAAGTGATGCTGCCTGAACACAAAGTGTACGAGCATGGAACAGCGATGGCGGACGTCTTGATTGGTTGGACATACGGAGTGGCTGGCATAGGGTTATTGCTGGGTTCACAGTGGGGATTCAAACTGGCATGGATACCGGGAGCAATACTAGTGTACCATGGATTCAGCGCTTGGTTTTGGGAATCAAACCGACGCAATTCCGGATATCCATTCTTCAGTGATCTTCTACGAGTGAGTTGGTGTGTAGCCAATATCGTTACTGGCGGACTGGCACTATTTGTCGCTTGGCGTAGTTGCTAGCTAAAGATCCCTCCGGCCTCCTCACCCGCTTAATTCAATCCGACTGTTGTCACTGATTCGCGTTAACTCTAACGTAGACAAAGAAAAATACGCCATCAGGGATTCGAACCCCGGACCCGCTGATTAAGAGTCAAGGCCTGGGTGACATCCTAGTCAGGCCACCCGAATGCAGCCCACCCGATAGAGCTGTCATCAATCCAGAGAGTGCGGCCGATGACTCGATCTACAAAGGACTGTGGTGCACGTAGAATTGTAACCGGTCTTCCGTCTCTGATGGCTGTCTTCAATTCTTCAAAATCCACAATGGCCCATTCTGAACCCATTCGAACAAACCTGAGTGAGTCACCGATCCAACTATCTAGCGCCACTGCTCGCTCAAAGAAACAGTCCACGCAATACTCAGGCCCTGTCCAGAATAAGGTGTCGTGGGATCTTAGGATAACACCCCATTGGTCTGCCCCTACATGGTTATTCTCAAGAGCGACTATGTCTACTACTTGTCCGGTCAGGAAGGTCCAGATAGTGTCAGTGGTAGGCGGCCAGGTCGGGAAGGTCCCCATAAGCCTAGGTCCGGTTCTTCCGTGATGGTGGGCAAGACTTACTCCTACGTCTCTTCCCATCAAACCGTACTTGAATGACCAGCTGGGATCGCTGAAAGCAAATTTCGGTTGCGCAAATAACCCGGGCCCAAAGCCCATCTCGGCGCCAATCAGAATCACATTGGATATTCCCCTCTTTGTCTTGCTGTAACCTCCGCCTGCCTCAAGACAGGGACTGTCATGAGGGCTGAATAACTTGGCGTGCCCCCAGGCCAGCCAGTATTCTCTCGGTGACGATTCATTGTAATGCGCGACATTAAGAAAAGTTGGCACGAAAATGAAGGTCCCGCCGGTGCCGATCACTACTTCATCTGATAGACCGTAGTAACCAAACACATCAGGAATTGCCGCGCTAGCTCGACTTGACAAACCGTTGAGATTGAGGTGCCAGGAAACAGAGATCTGCCATCGCCCACGCTCCAGTGGCTGAGCTGGGAGAAAGTGGTGTGCAGTGCCGCAGGAGACCAGAGAAGACAGCAGTACTATTGCAAGTGCCCCATGTAGGAGTCGAATAGAATCTGGTTTACGCTGATAAAACCGCCCAATATGACTTAGCCTAAATGCCACAAATACCAATACTCCTGCATTGCTGTATGATGGGAGTATAAGTCCAAGGCTGGCAGGTTGACAATTAAAAAATACGCCATCAGGGATTCGAACCCCGGACCCGCTGATTAAGAGTCAGCTGCTCTACCAACTGAGCTAATGGCGCATTGGTGGCATCGCCACATTGTCTCCAGTGACGACCTCTCTGACCATCAACAAATCACCCGAAGGGTGCCATTCACAGCCTTTGTCGATGGGCGGCATGAATATAAGCTCAGTTCATAAAAAGGCAAGGGAATTTGTTCTCCCGAATTGGGCAGATATCCAGCCCAAACAAGTTTGAGCCGGCCGCTTAATAACTTAGCAAAGAGTGACAGGGTCTTGCCAACCGGGTTCCCACACCATATCCTATATATCATGAAAACACTAAGCTTAACTCTGGCGATACTTCTTATGACAAACAGCCAAATTGATCTTGAAGCCGCCGATTACGGCCGGTTGCACCGCGACGCTCTGGTCGCGGATATGCATAGCGATACTGTCCTCAAGGCACGTGTCGACAGTACTTACGATTTCTGCGTCCGCAATGATGACGGGCATATGGACCTGCCGCGTCTCCGCGAGGGGGGTATCGACCTTCAGGTGTTTGCCTGTTGGTTGCCTACCAAAACTCCACTCGATTCCTGTTTCGGTGTAACCGAGGAATTGATCGACTCATTCTATACTCGTATAGATGCCTGCCCCGACGAATTGACCGTCTGCACCAATGCCACCGAAGCTCAGGCAGCTATCGACGGCGGTAAGATTGCAGCCGTTCTGGCCATCGAAAACGGCGTGGCCATTGCCAACGATCTGGATAATATCGAGCATTTCTATAATCGCGGTGTACGCTACATAACGCTGACTCACACGGCATCATCGGATTGGTGTATTTCATCGGCGGACACAGCTGAAGCATTTCACGGTCTTACCGATTTCGGGAAAGACGTGGTCAGGAAGATGAACAAGTTGGGCATGATTGTCGATATCTCCCATGCCTCAGTCTCGGCGGTTGAGGAAGTTCTGAAGATTACTACCGCACCAATTATTGCCTCTCATTCCTGCGTTCATGCCTTGTGCACACATGACCGTAATTTGACCGACGATCAGATCAAGGATATCGCTGCCAACGGTGGTGTGATCGGAGTTAATTTCTTTCCTGCCTATGTGTCTGAAGAATACCGCCTTCGTTCCGACTCGATCTGGGCACACTACGGCCAGCTGTATGATTCAGTTGAACAGATGTATATCGACAATGATTCCGCGCTTCATGCTGCTGAGAGAAAACTCTATCATCAGCTACGTGACGATATGAGCAAATACACTGTCTCTATTGGTGAACTGGTTAATCACATCGAGTACATCGTGAATCTGGTCGGGGCTGACTATGTCGGTTTGGGATCTGATTTTGACGGCGTCCCGACCATGCCTGAGGGACTGGATGATTGCACCGGCGTCCCACTGATCACAAAAGAACTTGTGGCTCGGGGATACTCCGAGGTCGATATCCGGAAAATCCTCGGCGGCAATTTCATGCGAGTGTTTGGCCAAGTCTGTAAGTAGTCCCGAACGCCATTAACTATTTGTCATCCTTAACGGGACAGGCTCCTCGTTTGGGGACGATGCAGATAAACTCGAATGGCTCATCATTCGGGTTCGAGAATTGGTGTTTAATGTTGGATGGTACAAAGGTAAAATCGCCGACAGTCAATTTATTTATCTTCTCACCAAGCTGAAGTTGTCCGCTTCCGCTGGTGACATAGTTGATGTGTTCCCAGTCGTGTTGATGATGTGGGGAGTATCCGCCCGGGAGTATCCGAAACAGACGCATGGTATGCGAGTCCCATCCTTCGCTCTGACCGATGACGTCATTGCCCTGCATTAGTTCCACGCCATCCATCGTGATATCCGCCATTTGTATTTCGCTTGATTTTATAACCGGCATATAATCCTCCTTTATGTCCGCAGGTAAGATACGATTGTGACCGTTCGAGAAAAGAGGAAAATGGCGTCGAAGGTAGTGGCGGGGGCAAAAAAATTGACCCGCCCCAACAAAGGGACGGGTCAAATAGTCCAATTAGTAATCGTCTGTCCTATGCCACCGTTAGCGGCGACGGGTCACGCGACGAGTGGTCTTCCGACGAGCGATGGCCTTCTTAGGCGTACGGCGGGTCGTGGAGGCCTTGTACTTGCGTGTGGTCGTTTTGCGGGTGGTCTTGGCGCGACGAGTGTTCGTCGGGCGGCGTTTCGGAGCTGACTTACGGAAAGAGTTCGCTGCTCCCTTGTTGCCCTTCCAAATCGACGGGCTGGCTTTCTTGATGCAAAGGTCGACCGCTTTGTAGCGGACAGAATAAACCGTACGTCCCAATTGACGAGCGATCCAGGCCGTCTCGTAGCGGCGATAGAACTTGCGCATGAAGGCCATTTCTTGCCTGGTCCACGGGCGTGCTACACGGCGCACAGTGCGACGCGCAACGGCACGGCGAGCAGTCTTAAACTTACGCATTGCCATTCCTTACTCCTTGTTTGATCCGTTGTGAATCGCAGACGTCGACCGAAGTCAACGCCCATTATCATTAACCATACTCTTTCATCGTCCTTTTCCTAAAGGACTTGATCCCAATTGCTTAAGATTTTGTGTCCTGTATCAACCGTAATTACCTCGCTTGATACAACTTTCCGAACCAATCGTGTTCTTAATGAAACAGAGCTGGTTCCCGGAAGTGGTGTCTCTATAGTAGAACTGAATATGCCGGCGATTTCTTTAGCGACAACAACATTCTCGTAAGCGACTATCATACAGCCACATGTAAGGACATGCAATTTCTCGTTGAACTGTTGCGAAAGAACAGTTATGGTCTTATCCCTTCACTAAGAGACAATATAAGCGACCATTCTGAAGATATACACCAACCGTCTGCTTTCGGAAACAGCCTGTATTATTGTTGATCAGTATACCGTTGCGATGAAAAAAATATTCTTGTTCATGCAAGTCGTGGTCTACTATCGATATTATTATCTGCTTTTTCCGGTTGCATCAGATTCGATGATTGGGTAGACTGGAAATGGGTTTAGCCGATAATTGTCATTATGAAGAGAGAATATTTTTTAGCCACCATCTACTTTTCCATTGCAGCTGTATTCCTCTATCTATTTTACCGCATCATCATTCCGTTCTTTGTTCCCATTTGTTGGGCGGCCGTATTGGTCATTATGTTCCATCCTCTGTATGAGCGCCTTCGCATTCGCATCAAATCGTGCGGTCTGGCTTCGGCGTTGATGTGCTTTTTCATTGTCGTACTCATCATTGGCCCCATCACCTATCTGTTTATCGCTTTGGTCAATGAAGCAGCCAGCGCAGTGGCGAAAGTCAACGTCATGTACAAGGCAGGTGAACTGGACTCACTCCTGAAATTTGACCTGCCGTGGCTGACGGCACTAAAGGCAAGACTGTCGCAATACTATGATCTGTCTCAGATTAACCTGGATGAACTGGTCAAGGACTCGATTGACAAAGTCAGTGGCGTTATACTCAACCAGACCAGTTGGCTGATTGCCAATGGCACCAAGGCGGTGTTCTATTTCGGATTGATGATCTTCAGTATGTATTACTTCTTCAAAGACGGTCAGTCAGTCATCGACAAAACTAAACGTCTGATGCCACTCTCATCGGAACAGGTGGATGTTACTTTCACCAAGTTGCGCGATGTTATTCAGGCAACAATTTACGGGGGCGTGGTAGTAGCCATGATCCAGGGAATCATGGGTGGTGTTCTTTTTGCCATCGTCGGAATTCCGTCTGCCATCTTCTGGGGCGCGATCATGGCTTTGCTGTCGATTATTCCGCTCATCGGAGCATTCATCGTCTATATTCCAGCCGGCATTATCCTGATTGTAGGGGGATCGTACGTCAAGGGGCTGATCGTCATCGGTATCGGCACTCTTGTTATTTCGCAGATCGACAACATCATCCGACCTTACCTGATCTCCGGGCGTACTTCGATGCATCCACTCTTGTTGTTTTTCTCCATCATGGGCGGAATCATTATGTTTGGTCTGCTCGGAATAGTGCTGGGGCCGCTGATCGCGGCAGCTTTTGTCACTGTACTCCAGGTTCTTGAAATGCGCATCCACCCGGACGTGGCGGCCGACGATGAATCCAAAGAGGAGCAACCACCGGAGTAGTCCGCCTACGCCTCGGTATCTCTGTTCCCAATCAGCCCCACCGCCAAAGCAATGAACTTCCTGATTTTGGTCTCAAGGTTTTTCTTGGCTGGCAGAAAGTGATAACCGGGGTGGCCTCGCCACACCTTTGAGATGGCAGCCTCAATAGCAAGGGTATCAGCGAGCGACTCGTTGCGAATGTCATCCTGAGCGTAGTACTTCTCTCCCAGACTTGCGCTTGAACCCAACTGGATGACTGCGCTATAGCGACGATACTCCACCTCAATGGTAGTGCCGACAGCCTCTGCGGTCTCCGGATGGAAGGCGAACGCGTCTGCCGTTCCACGATCGGTAACAAACGGACTGCCGGCGACTGAGTCTTCTCGTTGAATCTGACGACGATATATCTCGCGATGGAACTGGTGCCAGTGGTGACGAAAGTCGGGGTTTTCCTCAAGGAGACGACGCGCCAGTTCATCGAAAAAGATAAAGCCTGCGAAAGCTGTGTGAGACTTGAGACGTTCCAAACAGATTGATTTTCCCGAGGCGGGAGCCCCGGTGATAACGAGAGTGAAGGCTGGTGTGGTTTGTTTCATATTGCGGCCGTAATCTATTGCTGTCGGTATAGAGAGTCAAGTGAAGGAGAAATGCGGTGTTGACTGATACAGAGGAGCGTGCTATATTATTAGTGGGAGGAGGCCTACTATGGCAATTCTAATAAAACGAATCGAGTACTACTATTGTGCCGTGGAAGATAAACACGGTAAAGGTTATTGGCTGCTGGAGCATCTCAGACAGAAGAACGTGAATCTGGTGGCCTTTACGGCTTTTCCTACCGGGGGCGGCCGATCGCAGTTGGATTTTGTCCCCGATGATTCAGAGAAACTGGAAGCTGCCGTTGCAGAAGCTGGCGTGTCTCTTGTGGGTCCCAAGCATGCGTTTCTCGTTCAAGGTGAAGACGATGTGGGCGCTATCGTCGGTCTACACCAGAGGCTTAGTTCTGCCGGTATAAGCGTTCACGCTGCCAACGGAGTATCCGCTGGCTCCGCCCGCTTTGGTTACGTCCTCTGGGTAAAACCTCAGGATTATGAGAGAGCAGCGCAGGCACTTGGATTATAGTATTGGAGCGGCCCTGCGGTTTTCTGTTTCTTAATTAGATGGCAAGGGCGACCGTCACGCCCGACGCGGTGCATCGTTCGCTCACCTAGCGACAGATCTTCTGTCTGATGCGTTTGACAATTTGGAGTTCGGATAACTCAAAGAACACCGGCCGCTGTATCGCGATAAGGCTGGTACATTACTTGTTAATATGACTCATATTTCCTAAAAACCCTCCAGATACGAGATTTTCCCGTGTGGATATAGAGGGTGTTCCAGAAGAACGGCGGATGATGTGAGGTTGCTGCAGACCTTCTATGTCGGAATAGCTCGATCGGAGGAATCTAGACAAGAATGAACAAGAAAAGACCGCAATATTCATCTCCTCTTGGAGTTCATCAGATCGATAAGGATTCGAAGAAGGCGGGGGAGGCCGTAGTCACACATACTTTGATGCTCGCCACGGGCTCCGAGTACTTCATTCAACTCAGGAAGCTTGTCCCTGGGACATTTGAGTGGGCAATGGAGCAGCTGAAAGCGGGGCACTTGGTGAGACGAAGATCTATGTTTGGCAGTCTGCGGCCCGATGTGATCCAAGCACACGATTGGGAGATTTACGACAAGATTCAACCAGAGGACCTTTATCCCAAGGAATGGCTGGCGGCGGATACGGGTGAGATTATGGTAGACCAGTTGTTGAGCGCGTTTGTCCGTTTGTCAACTAACCCTGATTGTGAGGAATCCATGCGAGCCCTGATCGATGCGATGAATGCCCTCTCAGAGGCAACTAGAGCCAGTGAAGATGAAAGGCAAGAGGCAGGGAGAAAGGCACGGGAGGCGGCTCAGGATTATCAGAACAGAGGTGGTGGATGGATATAGCCCGGCCCTTTTCAGTGACTACTGAGCTTTGAGCAACTTTCGTTCGTCGATTCAGATTTCTTGAGTCAGCGTGAGCGGTGAGACTATGACCGCAAATCCCGTCTCGGCATGAGCCCTCCCCAGTCGATTACATACATTGTAGCGAGTTCCCTGATCGAGAGCAACTGCCGCTCTGAGAGCAGGTATGATCGACCAAGCTCAAGAAGCGATTCTATCTTCTTGGCGAGGTCTCTGGCCGCCGACTCGATTTGGTTGCCATCAATCAATGCGGACTGAAGTGCGACGCGATCAAGCATGTGCGGCTCAGGTCTTTCGTCAAGCAGCACTGAGGCGAGAACCGAGTTGGGATGTACCGATTCAAGGTCTTCGACCAGATCACACAGATCGTCCGTCAGCCAAAACACCTCACCGATCGCCTCTGCGAGCTGGGTCAAGTCCTGGCTGCGCTTCAGGACCTTTTCCATCGAATGTTGGACGAGCAGATACAGCGTGAGAAACGGGGTAACGGAGGTGTCCCTTCCGTCAGCCCATTTTACGCCCGGACCAACCGGAACAGCCACAGTGCTAGCCATCTCGGCAGCATACGATAGCCTTATGCTCTCTGCAATAATATCGCGAGCATCGGTCGATAGTCCCAGATCGTGAAACCGTTTGAAGAACGCTATGACAACATCGCTCAAGATGCGAATCTCTGCGGGAGCATGGTCGGTTGCTATCCACAAAGCAGATTCTATTGCCCCGTCGTTCCTCAGCAGCTGTTCCAGGGTCCTCTCATCCAGCAGCTCGAACAATAGTGGGCGATAGGAGACATTCCTGTCGAGGATGCGGTCGAAGAGAGCTATGCCCAGGTTATACAAAGAGCACACCTTTGCCACTGGCTCCCCAGCGGAAACTGTGGATGCGAGCAGTGTTTGCCACATGGTGGCATTTTGATAGCCGAAGGCCAGAGCGAATGGGATTCGATGTCGCAGGAGATTGTCTGAGCAGTCGTGCAGGGAATGCGGTTCCGAAGAGGAAACTTTCGCTGGATCAGGAATGAGAGATTCTAGACGTGTGCCGATCCGGAACTGATCGTGCATGTACCGATAGTAGTCCTCGTGTGCCGGCCAGAAGGAGTGTTTAGATATCTCGTCGATCATTGCCTTTCGAGCGCAGTTTTCAAGCTGCTTTCGGCTACAGTGGCTCGGCCAGGTGATATCCGGATACACTGGTAACACACTCGGGATTGCTATGACCGAGATTTCCCATATAGAGGTTTCAAGAACACGGTTTGTCCCTTTCTGTATCTTGAATGTGCAAGAACTTCCTCGAGTTGTCAAGAACCGCCCACTTTGTCGAAGGGCGGTCTGTGAGGCAGGTTCATCAACTGGATTGTCTCGAATCTTGTGGTTTGACAGTCAAACAATACTGAGTTGACCGGACAACTGTCTCAGAAAATGCAACCGGGACCTATCGCAAGAGTATAATCTCTAATTGCATTGTGAACCCGAATTGCTAACTTGGACACATGAAGAAACTCTTGTTTCCGCTATTAATACTTCTCGCTTCTGTGGCACACAGTGCATCGGTCCTGATTCCTATGGATGAGACGCAGACCGATCACCTCAAGGCATACGGGGCAGTATTCCAGACATTAGACGGGAACCTTAAGGGGCAATGGCTGCTCAATTATCGGGGTGGTTCTTTCCTGCTGGATTACTCACGTAGCCTGATAGACAAATGTCTCTTGATGGGTGTCACGGCCGAAAAGATTACCCAGGGGAAGGAAGCCGACATCTATCGACAGATGGAAGTCGAGAACATGGAGCGAGTTGAACTTGAAAAAGCTCCAAGCATCGCCGTCTATTCCCCACCATCAGCTCAACCCTGGGATGATGCCGTCACGCTGGCGCTGACCTATGCTGAGATCAAATACGACATCGTGTGGGATGAGGATGTGCTGAGCGGAGGGTTGGAGGATTACGACTGGCTGCATTGTCATCACGAGGACTTCACGGGGCAATACGGCAAGTTCTATGCGGCTTTTCGCGACAAATTGTGGTATCGAGCCGATGTGAAGAACAATGAAGAGATGGCAACTCGTCTCGGTTATAACAAAGTCTCCGACATGAAACTCGATGTCGCCCAGACCATTTATGACTACGTCCGGCGTGGGGGATTTCTCTTTTCGATGTGTAGCGCCCCCGAGACTATTGATATCGCTCTGGCCGCAACCGAAGTTGATGTTGTGCCGCGCGAGTTCGATGGCGACCCGATCGATCCCGGGGCGCAGGATAGATTGGATTTCACCAGGACGTTTGCCTTCGAGAACTTTACACCAACTTTCGATCCACTGCTGTATCGCCATTCGAATATTGATACCTACCCTGACCGTCAGATTCGATTTGTTACGGCCGAAGAGGATTTTTTCTTCCTGTTTGATTTCGCCGCCAAGCTTGACCCGGTGCCCACTATGCTTGTTCAGAATCATGTGAATACAGTTGGTGGTTTTATGGGTCAGACGACTGGATTTCGGAAATCGCTGCTGAAGAAGTTTGTCACTGTGCTTGGTCAGCCAGACAACTACGACGAAGTGCGATATATCCACGGCAACCTCGGTCGCGGTAGTTTCACTTTTCTATCGGGGCATGATCCGGAAGACTACCGCCACATGGTTCATGATCCACCGACAGAGTTGGAGTTGCACAAAAACTCGCCAGGTTATCGGTTGATTCTTAACAATGTCCTGTTTCCGGCGGCCAAACGTAAAGAGCGCAAGACCTGAGCGGTAACTTGTCCGTTACGAAGTATCCTGAGTTGACTTCATTTCCTCAAAGTTATACTATGGCCGTATGACAGAATCGTACGAACGAACTTTCATAGGGATAGACTACGGCGAACGTCGGATTGGTCTGGCTAAGAGCGATCCGACCGGGCTGATCGCGTCGGCACTTAAGACCCTACAGGTTGGTTCGCCAAAAGATGCGTTGCGGCAGATCGCCGAGGTTATCCGCGAGTACGAACCAAACGGTCTGGTGGTGGGGTATCCGGTCAATATCGACGGCGAGAAAACTCGTAAATGCCAGGAGATTGATCGATTCATCAAGAAACTAAAGACCGTCTATCCGGGACCAATCTATCGAGAGGATGAGCGACATTCCTCCGAGGATGCAGCCGACATTATACATGAGCACAGGAAACGTGCAGGATCGGATAAAGGCCGGATCGACCGACTGGCGGCGACAGTTTTCCTGCAGCATTTTCTTGATGAGTTGCCACGCGAATGACGATTGAGACCGTTAGAATATGACAGGATCGTTTTGAAGAAACTAATCACATATACACTTGTGACAATTTGTTTTGCGTTGGTTTCCTTCGCAATCTTTGCGTACTGGAGCCTCAACCGAACTACTGATCTGGGTGATCGGGTCGTGACCGTGGTAGTTGCTTCGGGCGACAATTTCAGCCACGTCGCCGACACGTTGTATGATGAAGGTGTGGTACAATCCCGGTTCTGGCTGGTTCTGTCTGCCCGGTTTACAAATATCGACACAAAATTGACCCCGGGACGATATGACTTCTGCGGAGCGAATTCGTGCCAGTCGGTACTATCCCGGTTTCGACAGGGTGATTTCCTGCGGGTCAAGATTACAGTTCCGGAAGGATGGCCGATTTGGAAGTTGGCATCTATGGTGGCGACCAAACTGGAACTTGATTCCGCGATCTTTGTTGCGCTCAATACCGACTCGACCTTTTTGGCCGAGAGTGGCTTGCCATATCTGGAAGGATTTCTGTTCCCCGAGACGTACCGCTTCGCCTGGGGTGTGTCGGAACAAACGGTGGCCCATGCTATGGTCGATCAATATCGAGAGCAAACAGACTCAGTGTGGCCCCACTCAATCGTAGATGGGCTAACTCGACTTGATATTGTCAAACTAGCCTCGATCATTGAAGCCGAAACGCGGCTTGACACCGAACGAGTACTGGTTGCTTCAGTCTACACCAATCGACTGCGACGATCCATGAAGCTGGACGCTGACCCGACCGTAATCTACGGTCTGGGTGGACTCGATCGCCCCCTATATCGACGCGACTTGAAACAAGACACGCCATATAATACTTACCTTCACAAAGGTCTCCCTCCGACACCTATCAACTCTCCCGGATTGGATGCTATCAAGGCCGCGCTTGACCCGGTTGAAACCGATTTTCTGTTCTTTGTGGCTGATGAGACGGGTGGGCATATTTTTTCTCGGACCAATGCCGAGCACAATCGCGCCCGCCAACGCATCAAAGCCAACAGCGACAAATAGCTGCTATCCACGATCGATAATGTCAAATCGATCGCATCGCATGAGGCGATGAAGTGTATAACGAGCAGCAACTAAAGAGAGTCACAGAAAAGGTGGGTGCAAATTGACTAATGGAAATGTTTCTCTCAACAAGAGACAGGGCCTCCTCGCGGCAAGTGTGGTAATCGGACTGGCTATGATTGTCTGCTGTCTCATCGCCGCCGGAACGGCAGTTAAGGTCAGGGGAATGGGCAACACAATCCGCGTCACCGGGGCCGCCTTCCAACCAATCCAATCCGATCTGGCCCTATGGGATGGCCAGTTCAGCGTACAATCGATGGTCCTCGAAGATGCCTACGAAACTCTGAAAAGCCACCGGGCGAAAGTAGCTGAGTTTATGAGCAAATCCGGCTTTGCTGAATCAGAATATGAATTCAGTGTTGTCCGCCTCCACAAGAGGATGACCCACGACCGGCGCGTGGGAGGGTATACGGTCTCACAAACGGTGGGGATCAAACTGGAAGACGTTGACCGGATAACGGCTCTGGCCAAAGAGGCCTCGACATTGATTGAACAGGGTGTCGCGATGGAATCACATTCACCGCAATATCTTTTTACTGGTTTGGACACGCTGAAAATCGAAATGATCAGACGAGCAACAGAGAACGCAAAACTCCGCGCCGCGCAACTGGCCGAAACTACCGGTAGGCGGGTCGGTGCTCCTATCTCTGCCGGCGTAGGTGTATTCCAGATTCGTCCGCTACACTCGCAACAGGTTTCGGGGCGTGGTATCAGCGATGTGTCGTCGATTGACAAGGAGATCGTTTCAACGGTCCATGTGAACTTCCTGATTGAGTGAGAGGGGCCCTCCGTGCATGTACCGGCAGACAGTCGTACCGGAGTTGACAACGACGAATTCGAAGGGTACGTTGGTATGAAGCTCAGTTGCCTCACCCGCCGCGGCGGGCTGGGAGATCAGTGATATTGTCGAAACTGAAGACAGTGTCGACCTAATCGGCTGCAAAACCGGTAGACGAGGACGTCTGCCGCGCACGGGACAATAGACGAACACAAGAGTACACTATGGAGGGATACTATGAAAAAGAGAATTGTAGTTTGTGCGGATGGGACATGGAATCAACCGGAGAAGAACCTCAAGGAAGATTTTCCCACCAACGTTCTTCGATTGGCGCGGGCCATCAAACCGGTTGGAAGAGACCAGTCTCCTCAACAGGTCTTCTACGATTGGGGTGTTGGCTCTTATCATGATCGGGTGATTGGCGGCGCAACCGGGAGAGGTCTGAACAAGAACATCATGGATGACTATCGGTACCTCGTTCAGAATTATTCTTCCGGTGATGAGATATACTTGTTCGGCTTCAGCCGCGGTGCCTACACCATAAGGTGTCTGTGTGGACTGATCAACAATTGCGGCATTATCAAGAGACCGGATGCGGCGCTAATACAAAAAGCATTCGAGGTCTACAAACGCAGCGGCCGTGCTTACCATCCCGATGGCGACAAATCAGTCGCCTTCAGGAATGAGCATTCCCACCGATCCAGAGAAGTGAAGTTTGTTGGTGTCTGGGATACCGTTGGTGCGATGGGCATACCGCTTTCCTTCCTGGGGCTGTTTGATGACAAGGATGAGTTTTATGATACGAAGATTGGCCGGAACGTTCGCATTGCCCGCCATGCCATGGCTATTGACGAACACCGGAGCGACTTTGAGCCAACTACCTGGACCCCAAGAGAGAACATGGACCTGGTGCAAGTGTGGTTTGCCGGCGCACATAGCAACATTGGCGGAAGTTATAAGCCTGACAAAGATGGCACCCTCATGTCCGATCATGCCCTGGGCTGGATGATCAAAGAGGCTCAGAGCTCGGGACTCTCCATAGAAACACATATCCGGCAGAGGTTAACCAATAATCCGCTGGCGACACTTCACAATTCCAGAAGGAAATTCTACCGGATCAAAAAGACGTTCTATCGCCCTATAGATCATAAGAAAGGCGCAGTGCTGATCCACGAATCGGTGAAACAGCGCTGGGACCAGGATGCCAAATACCGACCAAAGAATTTGGATAACTACATAAGCGCGAATAATGGCTGGCCGAGTGATCTTGTGCGATAGCCGTGGTCGGGTGGTTGTCCAACCTACTTCTGTATCAACTCGAGCAGATTCCCGTCCGGGTCCTGGAAACCCACAAACCGGCCCTCTGGTACTTCGGTTATCTCCGAGAAGAAACGCACACCTTGTGACGTCAGTTCAGCATAGTCGCGGTCGATGTCAGCACTGAGGAAGCAGACGACCGTGCCAGACTCGCTGCCGTAGCTGCCGGCGGAGGTTCGCGGCCGAGCTCCGGCCATGATGATAAGGATCGTCCCGGAGATGTCGAAGATCAGCCATTTCTGCGTTTCATCGACTAACCGGAGCCCAAGAACCCGTTGGTAGAAATCCTTCGCCTTGACCAGGTTCGAGACGAATGTCTGTACTTCAGCGAAGGCGAGATCCATACCCATACAACTCCTCCAACGTATCGAGCAACCTACCAAACCTCTGTCTACTCTGAATGATATAGAAAAATCACGGCTTTTCCTCAAAAAACTTGACATAGATATAATAAATCCATTATGCTCCTTTTTTAGAGACATGATAATAATATTATTGGCAAAAGCGTACGGATCAAGTGCGCGACCCGGTCTACCTGCCATGGAAGGAAGCTCCTATGCTACCTGATTTCCCTGGTCCGGGAGACCTGTTTTCAGATGATGTTGCCGTTATTGGCCATCCCCTCTATTGGGGATGGCTTTTTTTTGTTTAATTCTAAAGGAGGAAGTATGCAAAGACATCTGGCCGTAAGTAATGGAGAGTTTGCCAGGACAAGTCTTCTCCGGTCCACCCTGCTCAAGTCAGCCCGCCGCTGGTTTGAGGACAATTCGTTCATGGAGATTCAGGTTCCGCATATTACCGGAGCAACCGGGTCATGCGAGTGGTTTCCAAACGCCATGCCGGTATTGATGTATGACGCACAGGGGGATGAAAGATCGATGTTCTTGCGGCAGACCGGCCAATTATATCTTGAAGCTTTTACGGTCACCCACAACAGAGTCTACACTATCGGACCGTCCTTTCGGCAGGAGCGGAAAGTGACCGACCGGCATCTCTGCGAGTTCACCCTGATTGAGTTTGAAGGTCGTGATTTTACGCTTGATGGCTTGATGGATCATATTGAAAAGCTACTGAAGTCTATGTATAATAGTGTTTATTACCTTTACGACAATCAACGCATGAGAAGATACATAGACGGTTCCTTCAATCGGATATCGTATTCAGAAGCGATCACGGTTCTTCAGAATAACGGCTTTACAGTTGAGTATGGTGATGATTTGGGAAGCAAAGAGGAGGAATCGCTTTGCCGTCTACTCGATAATCAGCCGACTTTCGTGACCCACTATCCATCCGACCCCAGGCCAAAAGAGGGTGGCGTCATTAAGTTTTTCTCGATGAAACGTAACAATGGACACACTCTATGCTGTGACCTTCTTTTGCCGGATGCAGGGGAATCAGTCGGGGGAGCAGTCCGCGAAGGAAACTCGACTACTTGTAAAAAGCAATTTGAAGAATCCTATATGTACGACCATCTCCTTGAACGCGGAGTCGATCCAGCCCAGTTTGAGTGGTATTTCGAGATTCTGGGAGAGGCTTCGGGGCAATCGTCGGGATGCGGAATCGGGTTTGAGAGGGTGGTGCAGTCGATCATGGCTAGCGAAAACGGCCAGACCAGTATCAAGGCGGCGATTGAATTACCGCGTTCGCCGGAGTACCTGGTGCCGTGATGAAGTAGCGGGCTAAAATGACAAAAGATTCGAATGAATTACATTGAAAGGTGCCATAAGAAAGCCCGCGAGTGTAGATTACTCGCGGGCTTCATATTCTATGCGGATGGCCGGACTCGAACCGGCACGGATCGCTCCACTACCCCCTCAAGATAGCGTGTCTACCAGTTTCACCACATCCGCATCGACTTACAAATCGTACGGCAGGCTTATTGACCGCCGGTGTCAACGGGCTGTGCGGGACTGGTCGACATTCCCTCAATTCTCGAGGCATCTTCTATCTGCAAAGAAGCCGAATCAGCTGTTTGTTGCAGGCGTTGCTGCTCGAGAGCTCGCTCGCGTTCTTCCTGAGCCATTCGGGTTACAACCGACTCGGAATCGTCAACACCACCAGCGATGGATGTGGTGCGACTGCCCGCCGATAGAAAGGCGAGAACAATACAGTTGATCATAAACACAACGGCTAGAGCGGTGGTTGCTTTAGATAAGAACCCTCCGGCTCCACGGCCACCGAAGACAGCGCCACCGACGCCACCACCCCCGCCACCGCCAAACGCGGTTCCGGCCAGACCTTCCCCCTTACTCGATTGTAACAACACAACCATAATCAGGCCAGCGGCAACAATCACATGAAAAACTACCCAGGCAACAAACAAGTAATCAACCTCCGTCTACACAGCTTTGATAATCCCAATAAAGTCGGCCGCCTTCAGCGATGCTCCGCCGATAAGGCCGCCGTCTATATCCGGTTGCGACATCAATCCGGCCGCATTGCCGGGTTTCATTGAGCCGCCATATAAAATCGGGAGCGTCTTGGCGGCCTCGCTGTCGATCGCCGCGACCTTCTCCCGAATGAACTTATGCACTTCCTGGGCCATCTCGGGCGTGGCCGTCTTACCGGTACCAATCGCCCAAACCGGCTCGTAAGCAATCACCGACCGACTAATCATGTCAGCGGTGAAACCTGAGAGCGTACCCTCGACCTGACTGCCAACGACCTTCTTGGTCTCGTCGGCTTCTCTCTGCTCGATGCTTTCACCGACACAGATGATCGGGGTCAGTCCCTTAGCCAGCGCCAGCTTGGCCTTTACATTGACCTGCTGATCACTCTCACCGTGGAACTGCCTCCTCTCAGAGTGGCCCAATATAACATGGGTTACTCCAGCTGTCAAGAGCATGTCTGCGGAGACTTCACCCGTATATGCCCCTTTCTCAAAAGCCGACATATCCTGGGCTCCCACGGCTATATGGGTGCCGGAAACCAGTTTAGAGGCATGATGCAGAGACGTAAACGGAGGGCAAACCAACACCAGAGCCTTATTAGTCTCTGATCCATCCCACAGCATCTCTTCGATCAACTTTTGCGTCTCCGGGATAGTACAGTTGAGCTTCCAGTTACCAGCTATGATGATTTGACGCATGATCTCACTGCTCCTACTTTAGCTTGCCCTGTCAGAGCTGCAACACCCGGCAGAACTTTGCCTTCGAGGAATTCCAGTGACGCCCCACCGCCGGTAGATATGTGACTCAGCTTGTCTTGAAGACCGGCTTTGGCCACAGCGGCGGCAGAATCACCTCCACCCACAATTGTAGTCGCGCCGTCTGCAGTCAACTTGGCCAGTAACCTGGCGACGGCCAGTGTTCCTTCGGCAAATGGAGCGTGCTCAAAAACACCCATCGGGCCGTTCCAGACGATTGTCTTAGCACCGTCCAATTTCTCGGAAAAGAACTTGATCGACTCTGGTCCGATATCCAGCCCCATCATTCCGTCGGGAATCTTGTCGATATCCACGATTTGAGTCTCCGCATTGTCGGAAATCTCGGTCGCAATAACTACGTCAGATGGAAATACAAGGTCCGCCTGTGACGCTTTGGCTTTCTCGATGATCTCCCTCGCAAGGTCAACCTTGTCTTCTTCAACCAGTGAGTTGCCGATAGCGTAGCCCATCACCTTGGCGAACGTGAAAACCATGCCACCGCCAATAAGCAGTATGTCTACTTTGTCCATCAGGCTTGCGATGACATCAATCTTGCCGGAGATTTTGGCTCCCCCAAGAATCGCCGCAAAGGGTCGTTCCGGTTCGTCCAGAGCTTCACCCAGATACTTCAGCTCCTTCTCCATGAGGAAGCCAGCCACAGACTGGTTGAAATGTCTTGTTATGCCCTCGGTTGAGGCATGAGCACGGTGGGCAGTGCCAAAGGCATCGTTAACGAAGATGTCTCCCAGTGAGGCCAGTTTTCCGGCAAACTCCGGATCGTTTTTTTGTTCCTGGGGATGAAAACGGAGATTCTCCAAAAGGAGACAATCGCCATCCTTCATTTTTTCAACAACGTTCGCCGCTTCGGGACCGATGCAATCTTCGGCAAACCCTACTTCGCTTCCCAGCAATTCCGACAGCCGTTTGGCAGTCGGACGCAGGGATAACTTCGGGACATGTTTCCCCTTGGGACGGCCCATATGGGAATAGGCGATCACCATCCCGCCATCTTCAAGAATCTTCTTGATGGTTGGTAGTGCGGCGCGGATACGCCGGTCATCGGTGATGTTCTGTTTGTCATCAAGGGGAACATTGAAATCCACCCGTACCAATACTCGGCGTGAGCGGAAATTAATATCAGCCACAGTTACTTTGTTCATGATATTCCCTTGCTGCAAATTGCTAAAGCATGATCCTCATCATATCAACCATACGGCTGGAGAAGCCCCATTCATTGTCATACCAACTGAAAACCTTTGCGAACTTCCCTTCGGCCATAGTCATCTTACTGTCAAATATCGAACCGTGCGGGTTGCCGACGATGTCGATGGATACCACCGGGTCCTCGCAGTATTCCAACGCCCGTGCCAACCCTGGCGTGGCGGCTGCTTTCTTGATAGCCGCGTTGATTTGCTCGGCAGTAGCTTCCTTCTTCAACATAACGGCCAAATCAACCATCGATCCGTTCGGGGTAGGCACCCTGATAGCACAACCGTCCATCTTGCCCTCAAGTTCCGGAAGAATGAGCGCAATCGCCTTGGCCGCTCCGGTTGTCGTCGGAATCATTGATAGCGCCGCAGAACGCGCCCGCCGCAGATCCTTGTGGGGAGCATCAAGAAGGCGCTGGTCACCGGTGTAGGAATGAATTGTGGTCATAAAGCCGTGCTCAATTCCAAACGTCTCGAGGAGAACCTTGCACACGGGAGCCAGACAATTGGTGGTGCAGGAGCCAATGGAGATGATATGATGTTTGGCTTTGTCATACTTAGCGCAATTGATGCCCGGAATGAACGTCCCGTCATGTCCTTTGGCTGGTGCTGAGATCAGGACCTTTTTGGCACCAGCTTCAATGTGCTTACCGGCTGTTTCTTTGGTTCGGAATAGACCGGTACATTCGAGGACAATATCCGCACCGAGTTTTTTCCACGGCAACTGGGCGGGGTCTCTCTCGGCGCTTATCGGAATGACCTTGCCGCCGACAACCAGATTGGAACCGTCAGCTTTGACGTCTTCCGGATAGCGTCCGTGGACCGAGTCATACTTCAGGAGATGCGCCAGTGTCTCGGCGCTAGTAATATCATTGATACCGACAAACTCGATATCCGTACCGCGGGCTGCCTTGAAAACGAGTCGCCCGATCCTACCAAATCCGTTAATTCCGACTTTCATTCCAACCTCCGTTTAGGCTTGAGGCCATCCTTCCATGCAGCCAAAAGATATTCAGGTGCAATGCAGAACGCAAGAATATCCGGTTGCAGAGAAATGGTTCCGACAGTAGCAATACTGCCTCGCTATGAGCCTATTTCAAGTTAATGCTGAAAAACTTATCATTTTCTTTATACATCGGAGACTATGATGCAAAACTCTACAGTTGATTTTGAGCGGTTCGTTATTGGTCTGTGCTTCTCCTCTACCTCACCCTCACTGCTTCCGGCGATTTGTTAAACTCTCGAAGAAGAATCACGATTGACGGAGAATAGAACGAAGCCCACTGGCGCCAGGTCGGGGGGCTTTTTGTGTTTCAAAATATCCGGACTATGCGTATATTTCTAGTATAGCCTCATTGATGAATCATAGCCCATGATGTGTATAGTAGAGATCTGTTTAGACCTGTAGTAATGGAGTACGATTATGAAAACATTCTTCCTGTTTACGAAACTCGGGCCCGACGCCAGTGCGCAAATGAGAGATCGGGCCAAGGTTGGCCGCAACTGGCTGGAGCAGGTGCGGGAGAAGTGCCCCGAGGTTAAGTTCATCGGCCACTATGGACTGCTGGGCACGTACGACTTTGTTGATATCTACGAAGCGCCTGATGAAGAAGTCGCCGCCAAGGTATCTATGATCAGCATGGCCAACGGGGCCGTTCACGCCGAGAGCCATATCGCTATTCCCTACAAACGGCTGGTCGAACTCGCCGGAGAGATCTGAGTAGACGCCGGATTGGTGTACAACTGCGCCGGTCTACATTCACAGCAGGGAACGGACCTTGACACCGGAGACAGATTACCAGCGTCTACGGGCATGGTGGCGGTGCAGCTCCTCCTTTGAACATGTAGGCCACAAGGTAGGTCAGATCGCTAACATCGATGGGGCCTGACGGACCGGTTTGGCCGTCAACATTTGCCTCCTCTGCGCACTCCGGCCTGGAGCCTTCGATAAAGAGATACGCTACCAGTGCGACCAGGTCGGAAGTGTCAATTATCCCTCCGACGCCAACCAAATCGAAGAAATTACTCCGATTCTGACAGCACCCAACGCACTCCGTAGTTGTGTCCGCCACTAGGCAGCAGACGCCAACCATACAGAACGAACCGGCGGGAGTGAATATCCCGATAACTCGAACTCGATCACCGTGCGAGAACCCATCCAGGTTGCCGTAGACTACGATGTACAAATTGATTGATTGAAACAGCAGTCGTTTTGCAGTTCCGTTGGATTTTCTCCGAAGACGGTAGATATATCCCAACGAGTGGAAAAGACCTGATGCTACATGGGGTATTATACCATCGTGTCTCAGCGTATCTGGAAGTATTCTGAAAGTTGAGGGTGCGACGTCAATATTTCCGCCACGTAGGCGGAGTCTTCCCTCAGGTTGGCGATCTGTTGCAGAATAGTCGCCGCATTTTCATAGGATTGCCGGGCCAGGAATATGTCGATCAGATCCTTGAGAATCTCCGACGGAATGTCCGGCAACAGAACCATTTTTTCCAACACGGCCTGGCATTCCGCTTGTCGGCCATCTTCCTGATAGAGGCGAACAAGGTAGGATAACGGTTCTACCATCTGAGAATCCAGGTCTGTGGCTCGCAGGAAGGCCGTTTCGGCTTTGTCGCGTTCCCCCATCCACAACCATGCATATCCGAGATTATGAATAATCGTTGGATTGTGTGGATTGAGTCCGTCGGCTATCTGAAGAATCTGAAGTGCGGTATCGTATCTCTGCATCTCGATTAGACACTGGCCCATATTGGAATAGGCTGGCCAGTAAGTCGGGTTGATTGCGATCGCTTTTTCATTGAGACGGAGGGCTTCCCCATATCGCTTTTGGTCCACCAATCCAACAGCCTGACTTCCAAGTTGTGTCTCCGGGTAGTTCTGTTTATGTCTCCTCAGTTCAGCATATTCACCGATGATGTCTCCGGTGCGCCGATAGTAATCGACGAGCACCTGGCTAGTGGCCCTATTCTTGGCCAAGTCAAGTTCAACATAATTCATCAGGTGCTTGATGGCCAGCCCGGGGGAGCGATAAACCATAACGTGAGCCGACAGCCCCACCAGACTCAAGATGATACACAGCATGGCTGTCCATTTACTACCGCGAATCAGAATTCTATTGTCAAGCAGTAGCAGGTAGCCCACAACCACCAAGGGTACACCTGCAAATGCGAACAGATCACGATCACGTGGCATGCCCAACCGTGGTTCAAGCACAAAAACTACAAACAGGCACGTAGCGGTCAGGATAGCCAGAAATCGAAACTGGGGTTCGCGAATAATCTTCCGCACCGGAAGAAAGAAGCTCACACCGACCACCAGTGGTAAGCCCGGCAGAAGAAAAACCAGCAGGTTGAAATAATCAATGATGTGGGCCTTGGAGAACAATGTGTAGCCGGCTGCTGTTACCTCAATCGGAATGATGGGCACGAATGCGTAGCGAAAGTAGTAGTTGTTCAAATACAGGTAGATGAAAGTCAGGATCATGATTTTCAGGACTATGAGAACTGATATGACTTGCCATTTGATGTGAAGGCGAGACCACCAGTCCGCCAACCATGTTTTTCGTAGGAGCAGGTAAAGAGCGGCTGGCACTAGAGCAATACCAATCACGTGGAAAACGACTGTTATTAAGGCAGTGATGAGAGCCCATCGAGGATGACAGAGTCCGCGTCCAGCAAGAACACCAGTGAGAGTGAATACGGTCACACTCAGGACCAGGAGGCTGTAATTCTCAACATGACCAAAGAACAGAAAGACAAAGCCGCCGCTAGCCAACCCCAGCGAAAACAAGATCCTATTGACGGTACCTTGAAACAGGTGGCATGCAAAAAGCGGCACACCGACCAAGAACAGTCCGCCAGCCACTACGGACACAACCTGGTAGCTCAGTAATGCAGCTTGTCTCGTTGTTCCCAACAGGGATTTGAAGCAGGCATGAAGCCAGGCTTCTCCCAGCTCGGTGTTTTTCAGGAAGGGGTCTTCATTGATGAGATGGGAGAGAATCTGGTAGCCGTCGCCGATGAAGTGGGTTTGTTCGCGAAGGAACCAGAAGGCGCAGATACCTCCGATGACGAGACAAATGTGGAACCAGATGAAGGACCGTTGGCTTGTTGTAGTATCATTGGCATTGAGTTCAACAGTAGTACTTCTGCCAAACACCAGATAAGTTGTGATGCTCGCGATCAGCGCCAGCGCAGAGATGGAAATGGGGACTACGTGCCCGATAAAACCCCACATATTGAAACCCCAAACGCGTCCGACAGGAAACAGTGCGGCCACTACATAACCGGCTAGTACTATGAGTACCAGCCCGCAGTCGAGCGCTAAACGACGATCAATAGTTTTCAGCATACTGTCCTGCATCCATCGAAAAATCCACGAATCCGCGCGACATTTCAGCCAACAAAAAACCCTCCATGATATAGCAGGAGGGTTTTGTTCAGCTTTCGCGCGAGAAGCTTATCCGTAGATTTCTTTCTCGTTGCATTTGCAAACGCCAACATTAAGAGACCGGTACTTCCATCCGTTCTCACTCTTAACTGCCTTGACGTGCTTAATGTACGCCAACTCAGTGTCGCAGACCGGGCAGGTTGAGGTGAAACCTCTTTTAGCGGCCTTGTCAGCGAAGCTCTGTTTCTTAGCCATGTGGGAATGTCTCCTCGATTTCCAGTTTGTCCTCGTTCTCCAAAACGGCCAGTTCCTGTTTTACCGCCAAAAGCAACCGGGTAGTCTCCCGATACAAAGCAAACTCCCGGTTCGTCTGGAACTCGGGGGCCGCTCTGTCAAAGTACTCGGAAGCTATCCGATAATCTTTATCCTTCAGCGCCAACAGGGCCTGGCAATACGCCTTCTCGGAAGGATTAAGCATCAGCCTGTTCTCCTCTCAGACGGCGTTCGGCTTCTTTGAGCCTTTTCACATACGGCTCAGTTCTATAGCCGCTTTGCTTCAAATAATATATGGCAAACGCGGACAAAAGCAAGGCATCTTTATTCCCCTGTATCGAGGCCATCTTGAGGCTGTCATCGATGGCTGAAAGCAGGTGTTTTCGGTTCTGGCCTACTCGTTGGAGCAAGATCCGGCAATGAACCAGAGCCTGGTCAAAGGCGGCTATAGACTCATCAAGCGGTTGATCAGCTTCCTCTGCTCCTCGCTTCAACACAATCTTGCGGTGTTCCTGACCTGACTTTGACGGTGATTTCCCGTCATGGCGATTCCACCGGCTGATCTCGGACGAGATCTTTCTGGCGGCTGGTGAAGACTGTTCGTTCACATTTAACTGGGCACCGATATTTGAAAGAAGTTCACCGATTCGGTTGCTATCACCCGAGCGCAGCGTACTCTCCTCCAACCACTGATTGTGACCGGCAAACCACTGGCCCAGACGATCCGTAATCTCAAAGCCTTCGGCAGAGGATAACGCGATATCATCTAGATTGTTAAGGCCATTCAATACATCCAGACGGTCTTGTTTCAGCCTTATGGCACTCTCAAGAAAGGATTCAAGAACACCTTCGAGCGATCTGAGAACTTCAATTTGACTCAATCAACACGCTCCACAGTCGTTTTCGTGATTCTTCTGCCCACCATTCGATTGGCAGTTTTTTCCGTCAGGTAGCTCTCGAACAGATTGGCCAGCCGGTTGGTCATTTTCTCCAAATTCACAGATGTCTCCGCTGGAGATCGATCTGTCTTGGTGATGATTCCGGCCAGGCTCAATTGAGCCAGCATCTTGAGAGTCTCATCCTGCTCGACCGGAGATAGTTTGCAGATTTGTGTCAGGGATCGATGCCCATCGACCAACGCCATTATATTCCACTCTGCCGCACGCATGCTTACCGTTCGTGAACGTCCTGCCTGGGCGGCTGAGATAGTATACACGTCGTCAAGGTTGGGCAGGGTTTCTTTGATCATGTTTGCCTCATCCAGACGTCGCAAACCCTCGAGAATGACATTCTCTACCGAAAGCTTGACCTGGATTTCCTCTTCAGTGGGGAACTGCCCCTCATAGAACTTAAATGACCCGTCCTGCCACGACAGCAACGAATACAACAACTCCTCAACCTGCTTTTTGACCACTGACTCCAGGTCGGCTCGATCAATAAACTGTTGCGAGATCAGTATTTCACCAAGACGTTTGGAGTTCTCACCCTTTGCTTGCAGCTTGATTGCTTCATCGAGCTGGTCGGCCTTGAGTGCTCCCCGATCCTTAAGCAATTGTCCCAGGTGGAAAGTCTGTCGCGGGCCATAACCGTAGAAAATTTCGCCTTCCTTGAAGTAGACCATCACGATCGAGTCGTCCTTCTGAATACCAAGAGTTCCCGACTTGCGACCAGAGGCTATCAACTGCAAGATCTCCGGCAACGTGAAGCGCTCTATGCTTCCTTGAAGATCAAGATCCATTTATACTCCCCACTGATTTGCTATTTTTCTCAGCCTATGATATTGTACCAAGGGCTTGCTCTTCTGTTTTAAGTTGCTGAACAACAAGAAGGTACGGACAAGCCACTATTTTCGTCCGTGAACCTTACGAATGGCAAGAAGTTACACCTCTCGCTGTTGATCATATACTTCCATAGTATCAGGTATTTATCGGTGGTATGTCAACGAAAAAAAACACCTTCAACTGTGTCTTTGTGGGACTTTGGAGTACTCTGCTGTGGGTGTGGCCGTTTTATCTTCTTTGGCCATAACCGTCGGGTTATATTTTGATTCGAAGAGGTGGAAATATTGGCTGAGACGGATCAAATCATACTGAATCAAATCATCCACAAGGGCGGGAAGGTTCTGGTGAGTCTTTCCAGTCTGGATGAGTCGCTCAGAATTAGTGAAGAGGCTCTCTATCGACATCGTCTGGTAGAGGGGACGGTTCTAACGCCTGCGCAGGTCGAGCAACTGATCACCGAGGCAAAACACTGGCAATGTCGGCAGGAAGCAATGCGTCTTCTGGCCTTGCGACAACATGCCACTCGTGAATTGTTGTTCAAGCTGGGACGGAAGGATTTTGATCGTGAGTTGGTCGGGGAGGTTGTAGCCGAGATGACCCGGCAGGGACTGCTCGATGATGCGCAACACGCGTACAATCTGGGGATGGCCCTGTTGCGGCGGCGACCGTGCGGTCGACCATACCTCGTGGCACATCTTCAGAAGAAATATATTGATCGTTCCATTGCCGAAGATGCTGCCGAGGCTTGTTTGAGTGGAACCGAAGAATCCGACCTGGCTGGCGACGCCCTTCGGCAACGTAGCAGAGAATATGAGAAGTTTGAACTTGAAGTGGCCCGACGCAAGGCCTATAATTATCTGGCACGTCGGGGCTTTAGTTACGGGGCCGTCAAAACGGCCATTGACGAACTCATTGATCGTGAAACAAGGTAGGACAAGATAAAGACCTCAGAAATTAGACAGTCATTCTTGGAATTTTTCAGGAAGAACAATCACCGTTTGGTGCCTTCATCGCCGGTCATCCCCTTTGAAGATCCTACGCTGCTGTTTATCAATGCCGGGATGAATCAATTCAAAGACGTTTTCACCGGTCAACGCAAGGTGCCGTATTCGCGAGCTGTCAGTTCGCAAAAATGCATTCGCGCCGGGGGTAAACACAACGATCTGGACAATGTCGGCTTCACTGCGCGCCATCATACATTCTTTGAGATGTTGGGTAATTTCTCCTTTGGTGATTACTTCAAAGAAGAAGCGATTGCCTTTGCCTGGGAGTGGATCACTAAGGATTTGGGGCTCCCAATTGACAGGTTATATGTTTCAGTTTACAAAACTGATGACGATGCTTTTGACCTGTGGGGAAAGATCGCCCCGGAACTTAAGAATGGCCGCATCCTTCGTTTCGGCAAGAAAGACAATTACTGGACGATGGGACCGACCGGTCCCAACGGCCCATGTAGCGAAATCCACTTTGATCGCGGTGAGCGATTTGGTACCGGGCCGGAGGATGTTGTCAACGGTGAGGGTGAACGGTTTGTCGAGATATGGAATCTCGTTTTTATGCAGTTCGAGACACACGCCGACGGCACCACGGTAGCTCTGCCCAAACCTTCGGTAGATACCGGGGCTGGATTGGAGCGGATCGCGGCAATCATGCAGAACGTTGACACCAACTACGGCATTGATCTTTTCAAGGAGCTTATCAAGGCTGTATCAGACGTTACCGGTGCCAGGTACGAAGATAACGTTACGTCGCATCAGGTCGTTGCCGATCATCTGCGAGCATTGACGTTTGCCATAGCCGACGGGGCCGGGATCTCCAACGAAGGACAGGGATATGTCCTGCGCCGTATTCTCAGGCGTGCCGCCAGACATGGGCGACTTCTTGGGGTGGAGCAACCGTTTATCTATCGGCTGGTGCCGGCACTGGTGAGCGAGATGGGGGACGCTTTCCCGGAGATCAAAGAGAAACAGTCTAATGTGGAGAATGTCATTCGCGCCGAAGAAGAATCATTTGGTCGTACCCTTGCCAACGGGTTGGAGTTGTTTGGTCGGGTAGCATCAAAGATGAAGAAGACAGGCAGTACGGTAGTCGACGGCGAGGAAGTATTCAAGCTATATGATACGTATGGATTCCCCTATGACTTGACCGAGATCATGGCCACCGAACAGGGTTTTACTCTCAATCAAGCTGGCTTTGAGAAAGCAATGAGTCGCCAGAAAGAGCAATCAAAGGCGGGAGCATCGCTTGCGGGGTTTGTTGATTTCGTGAGGGTGCTGCAAGTAAAATCTCAGTGGTCTCGACTTGACTACGATAAATTGAACAAACCGGTTGAAGCGGTTGTGAGAGAAAGCTCTTTGGACCCTGAGCCGGGTCGACAGTATTTGGTCGTTACGTACACACCTCTATATGTAGAGTCGGGTGGACAAATTGGTGACACGGGACGGGTTTACTCTGAAGATGGCAAGTTTAGTTTCGACGTCGAGCGCTCCGTTCAGAGCGGAGATGGGATAGCCATACTCGGAACAGTCAAGTCCGGGACTATTGAAAGGGGAGACAAGGTTTTGGTCCAGGTCGACGCGGACCGTCGCTGGGCGATTATGCGTAACCATACCGCCACCCATTTAACCCAGGCGGCATTACGGCAAGTTCTCGGCGATCATATCAAGCAATCAGGTTCCTATGTCGGCCCGGATCGACTGCGGTTTGACTTTTCGCATCATCAACCAATGACACCTGAAGAGATCACGCAGGTTGAACAGATCGTCAATCAGAACATTCTTCTTGGTACTTTTGTCGCCACGGAAGAAATGGATGTCGAGGCCGCCCGTGCATCGGGTGCGACGGCGTTATTTGGCGAGAAGTACGACGACACCGTGCGTGTTGTCTCGATTGGTGATTTCTCCAAAGAGCTGTGCGGCGGAACACACGTCGAACACGTTTCGCAGATCGGACCGTTTCTTATCACGTTGGAGACTGGCATTGCCTCGGGTGTACGTCGTCTGGAAGCAATAACAGGAACGGAAGCAATCAAGTATATGCTGGAGGCGAAGTCGTTCCAGCAGGAGGCGGCCCGATTGGTTGGTCGTCCTGAGATAGAAGCCCTCGACGGAGTTCGACAGCTTGGCGAGAACAATCTTCGTCAGCAGAAAGAGATCAAGAAGCTCAAGGCCGAGATGTTCTCCGGCGGTGGACAGACAGCCGGTGAGAAGGAGACAGTCGGTTCGATAGTGTGGATTACGCACGATTTCGGCCCGACGGATCGCGATATTATGGCCGGCTGGATCGATAAGCAAAAGGATCGTTCCGATGCAGCGGTGGCCGTTGCTTTGGGAGAAGTAAGCGGTAAACGAACTTATATGGCTGCGGCAAGCAGCAGTGCTGCCAAAGAGCACGGTGTTCATGTCGGGAAAATGTCAAAAGAGATTCTTCCTCAATACGACGGGCGTGGTGGCGGTAAACCGAATTTTGCTCAGGGGACTGTCGCACTGGGTACTGTTGCCGATGATTTGTTTGAATCAATGAAGAAGTTCCTGAGGAGATTGTGACCATATGAACAAGGATGAGAAACTCCTGTATTTGAAGAGGCTTGGCGACGAGACTGCCATTCTGCGCAAATCTGTTCTGGAAACGCTGGGACAGGAAATCCTCGATATGGCGGCATTGATGTCCGGTGTTCTTGGTGCCGGTGGGAAGATCATGATCGCGGGTAATGGTGGTTCCGCCGCCGATGCGTCGCACTTCGCCGGTGAGATGATTGTCCGGCTTTCGTCGGTCCGGGCTCGCCAGTCGCTTCCGGCATTAGCGTTGTGTGTTGATCCGTCGGTCATGACAGCCGCCGCCAATGATTTTGGATATGACAGCATTTTCTCACGCCAGATCGAAGGACTGGGGCACAAGGGTGATCTGTTGCTGGTAATCTCAACCTCAGGTAATTCTCCCAATCTTATCAAGGCCGTGCATACCGCCCGGGAAGGGAATATTCTCACGGCCGGCCTTCTGGGCGGCAAGGGTGGCAAACTGGCGAGCATAGTTGATCGGGCACTCATAATTCCGCATCCTTCGACGCAACGCATTCAGGAAGAACATATTTTCATCATCCATCTCCTGGTTGAGTTTATGGAAAGTGATCTTTTCGGATGAAGGAGACCTTCATAAGGTACTTGCCCGGTTTCATTTTCCTGTTCTACGTTCTGTATTCCGTTAGCTCGTCATTCTCCATCGCGATGGCCCAGATCACGCTGGGGTTTTCACTGGCTGGTTTTCTCTTGCTTCTGGCAACGAAGCCTTCAAATCCTTTTGCTGGTTCACTTGGCCTTTTCTATCTGTTCATCTCTGGATACATAGGGTGGTTACTTATTTCTGCTTTCGTGGGGCCGACCCCGATTGCGTCAGCTATCGCCATTAAGGAGGAATGGCTGTTTCTGGCTATCCCGATTGGTGTATACGTCTGCGCGACAGATCGTTATCGCCGTATTCTGGTCACAGCGTTTGCGGTCGGAGTACTGATCTTCGCCGCGTATGGCGTATTCCAACACATTACCGGGGTGGATTTGTTTCGCGCCAAACCGCTGATTCCCGCACCGGATTACGGCTATCTGGCACGGGGGACTTTCCCGCATATGTTAACCTACGGCAACTATTATGCTGTTGCCTCGGTGTTTCTTCTGGTTCTGGGTTTGGCCGGTGAGCAGGAATTCGGTCGCAATCGGCGGCTGTTGTTTGCCGCCGGAGGTGTACTGGCGGGAGCTGCGGTTTTGCTCAGTTACAGCCGTGGATCAATCCTGGCGCTAATTATAGGATTGCTGTTTGGGTGTGTTATCCGAGGGCGAAAATATTGGCCGTATGCTGTTGGTCTTGTGGTTGTCGCAGTGGGGACGGTAGTTTTCACACCAGGTCTGGCTGACAGGTTGGAAAGGAACATCGAACGCGAACTAACCACCGAGGATGAAATGGGACGTCCCTTCATCTGGAAGAATTCCCTTCGGTTGGTAGCCGAGAATCCGGTATTTGGGGTTGGACTTAATAATTTCCAAGCGGCCTACGCCACGGGTCTGCCAGTTGACGTAGAACCGAAGAAGAAACATGTCCACGCTCACTGTGACCTGATCAATATCGCCGCCAACGCGGGTATCCCGGCTCTGTTGTTCTATATGGGATTCTGGTTCATTATTCTCTCCAAGCTCTGGATGGGTCGACGCGGACCACCGGGAGGCAATCCTCTGCGGTGCTACATGTCCGCAGCGTTGACAGCCTCAGTTGTCTTTTTGGTGGCATCGGTGCCTGAGGCCGCCTTTGCTGACGAAGAAGTACGTGAGATGTTGATGTTGGTTTGGGCGGTAGGGCTTGGAGCGTGGTATAATCAGAAAGTTCCGGTAGGTTCGTGAGGAGCAAAACACCTTGACAGGAGAGAATAAACTCCCCTTTATAGAGGCTGATAACTATGGCTACAAAAGATAAAAAGACAAACGATCCGACTCAAAAAGATGTGAGATGGCCTTTTGGTACCAGGAACTATATCGTTTTTGCGATTGCTCTGGCGGTGATTATCCTGGGCTATATCACTCTCGGGCAGGGTTCAATAACTCTGTCTCCGTTGTTGCTTGTGATTGGCTATTGTGTTCTGATTCCCATTGCCCTGATCATTAAGGATCCATCGCTTAAAGATGAGATGGGTGAAGAAGAATCTCAGTCACAAGCCTAAGGCTGATTAGCTGGCATTCTCGATATTACTGCTGTTGAGACGGAAGCGGGTTACTCCCCAGTAAAATAGAAAAGCAACCTGTAGTGGTGGGTACTTTTCCGTCCGTGCGGGAATGATATGAGCTTTCGAGATAGATGTGGGATCGACTTTTGCTCTGGCTCGTTAGTCCTGTTGCCACTCCTCTAACAATTTCTGATAACGGGTGATTAGTTCGTTTGTGTCCTTCTGTGAATGACTTTCGGCCATGATATCGAAAGCGGCAGTCAGGCGGTCCGGCACAACCAGCACCCAGCCGGAATCTTCGCGGATACGGACGCCATCCACCAGTTGGCGTTGTTTGTTCTCGGAATTGGTTATCAGCTTGCGCATGACCATCCCTTTTTTTGACCAGGGACAGGGGATCGATACTGACTTTCGGGTCAGGTGTTCGAATTTCTTGCGGAGGTCCCCCAGATGAGTCCGTGTATGAGCCATCATCTCCAGCAGTTTGACCAGAGCCACCATGGCGTCAGAACCCATCTGGAAACCGGGGAAAACGAACCCGCCACGGGTGCCACCGACAAAATCAACTTCGCCGCGCAGGAATATTTCCATCATAGATAGATGGTCGTTGGCCACCCTTACTACTTCGACACTATGCTTATCGGCAATTTCCTCGACGCCCATTGAGGCGCCGACCGGCACCGCAATCTTTCTCGCTTCACTCGTGCGCAGAAATAAATCGAGGATCACCAGTAACAGGAGTTGGCTGTCCATCGGGCGGCCTTCCTCATCAACCACAGCGAGTTTCTCAGCCACAGGGTTAAGCAGGAAGCCGATATCGGCATGAAGTGAGGACACAATCGAGCAGAGTTGAACGGTAGCCTGGGCATACGCTTCAGGTGAAGTTGAGAATTTGCGGGGGTTAAGATTGGCATTCAATTCCACGGTCGAGACACCCAACTGGCTGAACAGGTCAGGGAAAACCTGACTGGAGGAGCCATTGGAGTGATCGATCACGATTTTAAAACCGACCTGTTTAATCAGTTCAATGTTGGCATTCCGCAGGAAATCTTCCCGATAATCCTCGAGCACATGGTGCACCATATCCAGGTGACCGATGTTATCCAGCGAGGCCCGTTCGAAATCCTCGCCGAAATACATGCGCTCCACTTTTTTGAGCTTGCTGGTCGGCATGTCGAGTCCGGAGCCGTCGAAAAAGATACAGTCGATAAGTCGATAGTCGTTTGGGTTGTGTCGCACAAAGATGCCAGCTGCGTAATTCCCTCTACGAAGACCGTACCGCACTACCGGGATAGGCTGGGCTTCCAGGTCAGCGACATCGACACCCGAGGCCAGCAGGCCTGACATTAAACCACGTTTCAATAGGCGCGAAATATCAGAGGCGTCGCGGCTTGTTAGAACTTCCGTACCGGCTCCAAGGAAGGCGCCAAAAGCAGCACCGACTTTGACTGTCATCTCCGGCGTGATCTCAGTAAGAGCCAGGCCGGTGATCTTCGAATTCGTGAATAGTTCCCGGTTCCAACGGTCACCCCAAACCAAGGATGAAGAAACAATAGCTCCCGGGTCAACCGTCTTGCCGGGCCATATTTTGCAGTTGGCCTTAATCGTAGCTCCGTCGCCGATAACCGTATCGTCCGCGACAATCACATCATCTATCAGTTGTACATTGCGTCCCAGCCGGGCACTACTGCCGATCACGCTTCCGGAAAGATTACTCTCTGCCCCGATTGCACAATCTGCCCAGAAGACACAGTTTTTCATTTCGGTGCCGGTTCCGATACGATTGCGATGACCTATAACGCAATTATGAAGCTTCACACCGGATTCAAGAAACACATCATTGCCGAGCACTACCCGTCCGGTCATAGTTACATCTTCGTCAATTCGGACACCGCTCCCCTGATAGACAATGCTATCCTCGGAGGTCTCCGGAGTTTTCTTCATGTCGAGGTCCAGCCTGCCGCTGAAAAAGTCGATGTGTACCCGTTTGTACTCGTCGACATTGCCAACATCCTTCCAGTATCCCTTCATGATTTTCCCATACAGTCCCATTTCCCGGGACAGCATAAGCGGGTAAAGGTTCTGGGAAAAATCGAAATTAGTTCGCGGCGGGATTAACTCAATGGCTGAGGGACCCAGGATATATATGCCGGTATTAATTGTGTCTGAGAATGCCTCTCCCCAGGATGGTTTCTCCAGAAAACGATTGATCCTGCCATCCTCGTCGGTGATGACAATTCCATAGGCCAAAGGGTTTTCCATTCTGGTCAGCAGGATAGTCGCATCGGCTTTCTTCTCGTCGTGCCAGGCTATAGCCGCAGTAAGATCAAAGTCGGTGATCAAGTCGCCTGAGATAATCAGCACCGGTTCGGTCACACTACTTAGCGCGCAACGCACGGCACCGGCGGTACCATAGTCGTCATCGGGCTGGACATACTGCATAGAGATACCGAAATTGGACCCGTCGCCGAAATAGTCGCGAATCTTCTCCGGCTGAAAATAAAGCAAAGCAGTAATGTCGGAAATTCCATGCTTCTGTAACAGAGATACTACGTGTTCCATCATTGGGATGTTGCCAATGGGAACCATCGGTTTGGGAAGGTTAATAGTCAGTGGACGGAGTCTGGTTCCAAACCCGCCGGCCATGACGATCGCTTTCATTCAATTGCTCCGGAATCAGAGTTTATGCTCGACAAAAAGACATGTCCTGTCCATGTACTCGGACACGTCAAAAAAGTTATCGTACAACTGGAAATCAATATTGTTCATGCGGCAGTGCTGTTCAAGGTCTTTTTTGGCAAACAGTATATCCGCTTCGGTCGTCGCACAGGCATCTGAGAAGCCATCTCCGACAAACACGATCTGTAATTCCCCCTCTTGGCTTTGGCGGTATTCCCGGATTCTCTCCCCCTTACAGCTCCCGCACTTGGTGCAGTTGTGATTTGTGTGCGGGAATTCAATAATCAGTCGGTTATCCTCGACATAGCCGTGGTTGGCTATGACTGGCAAGTGTTCGAGACCCTCGCGTCTGAGCAGGTAGTCAATGTACAGATCGAGTCCGTCGGACAGAATGAACAGCCCAATTCCCGCTTCCTGGCATTTCCGGGCGAACTGTGGGAAGCCAGGGTCGAGTTCGAACCGGTTAAGATAGCGATAGAGCTTTTCCTTGGTCAGGGGAGACATCTGTGCTTCCTTAAGGAGACAATCTCGACTCGAAAGTCGTCCCGCCTTCCAATCCGGGAGCAGTTCGTCGTTACGTCCCCCGGAGAAATGATGGAAGATGCTGTAGCCCACATCCCGGCGAGCAATGGTGCCGTCAAAGTCGCAGAAGACAGCCACTTTAGTGTTATTCATGTGGCATAATACACCCTCAACCAGACGGTGCCAAGCAGAACCGATCCCCACTCAGTTGGCATTGTTCGTAGTTTATCTATTATCAATCAGGAGATCCCGCAACAGGGATTCCGCATAACGAATATCCGCTCGCTGAGGAACTGTGATTTCATGGTAAGTGCGGTAAGTGCCGTATGTCTGTTCCCATGCAATCTCCTGCAATCGCATTGTGAGATAGGCTGCATTGAGGCGTAGCAGGTTGGAATCCTCTCTCACTGATAATTCGAGAGCTTCGCTGATGACACGATCGGTTGCTTTTGTGCAGCTGTCTGACCGTGCTGCGTGAAGCATGTCGCTTAGCTCTTCTCTACGAGAGGATACGAACACAAACCCCTCAAGGTTCATGAAGCTCTCCAGGCTGTCAATCAATGCCGATGTTGCCTGATCGTCTCCCCGCGAGGAGACGATATCCTGTTGGTGAAGTCGAGCAAACTGGTGCAGTAGCAGCGAGTACTCAACAGCCCGAACATACTCGCCGCGCTCCGGGAAATCGAAAAGATAGTCGGGTGGGAGACCATGACCGATTTCACTGAGAGCCGTATCGAATTCGTTGATATAGACATCGTTATCGAAGTAGAACCGTGAGATAGTCAGGCGCAGACCGTCGCCATCGGGGAAGGTCACAAACCCTTGTACCAGCCCTTTTCCGAAAGTTGTGTCGCCCACCAGCCAGGCTCGATCAGCTTGTTGCAAAGCCCCGGCAAGGATTTCCGACGATGAGGCCGAACCACGGTCTACGAGCAGGACTAGCGGGAGGTCGCCTGTGATGTCCGGACCCAAGGCGTGGATTTCATTACTGTTCCATCGCGAACGAGCGTCAGTGCCGACAACGAAAGCTCCCTCAGTAAGAAACAGGTTTGCAGACTCCCAGGCTTCCCGGAATAGTCCCCCGGGATTACCGCGCAGGTCGAGGATCAGTCCGGTCGGTTGAAAAGTGGATTGCTCCAGAAGTGAGTCAATTGCTGCCTTCAGCTGTTCACTGGCCCCGGCGTCAAAGTTGGTCAGTCGAATATAGATGGCCGAGTCGGAAGTGAATCCGGCGTATGATACATGGATAAGAGGCATTTCTGCACGAGTGATGGAAACCTCAATTGTGTCCTGGGACAGAGGCTTAAGAACTCTAACCAGAACTCTGGTGCTGTCTTCTCCGCGCAGTAGCTTCGTGGATTTAGCGGACCTGAGACCAGCCAACTCAATGGAATCAGCCGCCAGTATGATATCACCCGCCTCGAGGCCGGCTTCGCGGGCAGGTCCATCCCGGCGCACAGACACAATCAGAAGACCTAGGTCATGCCTGATAACACTAACTCCCAGCCCGGCATAGGCACCGGTCATTTCTTCCCTGAGTTGGTCAAACTCCTCGGCGGTGACGTAACCCGAATAACGATCGAGCAGGTCCAACATCTCATTCCGAGCAGTGCGGACCAGTTGTTCACTGGTTGTTCCGTCAATATGTCTGGTATCTATAGTCTGAGCGGCTCTCATCAGAGCATACGCCTGCCCCATGGTTGGATCTGACACTAGGTAGGCACTCATCCCACCGCACAACAGGATTAACAGGATGATTATGACCAGTGAAAGAAGAAGCGCCTTGCGATCAGCGAGCGAGGTGGGATTCATAGGATCTGAGTTTTCTCTTTAGTACTTTCTGGACTTCGGCGAAAACAGCATCAACGGACAGACTCGCATCAATGACTTTCACCCGCCTCCGTTCTTTACGGGCTATTTCAAGGAAGCCGCGTCGCACCCGATTGAAAAAAGCTCGCGACTGGGCTTCCAAACGGTCTGGCTTGCCTTTTCTGCGGGATTGTGCAGTATCCAGATCACAATCAAAAATGAGCGTCAGGTCGGGAATGATATCTCCCACCGCCACTCGGTGTAAGCGTCGGACCATAGACACATCAAGTTTCCTGCCGAAACCCTGATAGGCAGTGGTGCTGTCGTAGAAACGATCACATAGAACCACCTCGCCGCGTCGCAGAACAGGACCGATCTCACGCTGGACGAGTTCAGCCCGGGCGGCCTCGTAGAGGAGTAGCTCGGATGTATCTCCGACTGTGAGTTCGGGGTCCAGAAGAATCTCTCGAATGCGTTCGGCGACACCTGTTGATCCCGGTTCGCGCAATAGCGTAACGACCAGACCTCGCGCGGCCAAGTATTGGCTCGTGAGCATTGCCTGGGTCGTTTTGCCGCAACCGTCGATGCCTTCGAAAGTAATGAACAGACCAGATCTGCTGGTTTTCCCTCGCATAGTTCCTTTCTATCAAACCACAAAAAAACCGGCGATGGATTGTCTCCATCGCCGGTAACGTAGTCAAATCAAAGATGCGAATCGACTATTTTTTCTTCCGAACTACGCGACGCGAAGTCTTCTTCGCCGCAGCTTTGGTCTTCTTGATGGCTGGCTTAGCGGTGGTCGGTTTCTTGGCCGCAGCCCGAGTTTTCCGCTTCTTCGCCGGTTTGGCTTGCTTCCAACCATACTCGGCGATGAATTCCTCCGTTAGCCGGTGCGCTTGATCGTCAGGATACTGCACGGGAGGAGACTTCTTGAAGTATGAAGATGGTCCAATCAGTGCCCCGGACACACCATTGTCGAGCGCCAGCTTACAACAGCGCAAGGCATCAATGACTACACCGGCCGAGTTCGGGCTGTCCCAGACTTCCAGCTTCATCTCGCAGTTGAGCGGGACATTACCAAAGGTGGTACCTTCCATACGGATATGTGCCCACTTACGATCATCGAGCCAGGAGACATAATCGGAGGGACCAATATGGATGTTCCCTTCGCCGATATCGTAGTCGAGCATGCTTGTTACAGCGCTGGTCTTGGATATCTTTTTAGACTCCAGGCGAGAGCGCTCAAGCATATTGAGGAAATCGGTGTTGCCGCCGACATTGAGTTGGCTGGTGCGTTCGAGCTTAACACCGCGATCGAGGAACAGCCGCGTCAGAACGCGGTGCGTAATGGTGGCGCCAACTTGCGATTTGATGTCGTCGCCGATGATCGGCAGGCCCTTCTCCTCGAATCGTTTCTGCCAGTACTTCTCGCGAGCAATGAACACTGGAATACAGTTGACCATGCCGCAGCCGGCTTCCAGAATCTGCTCTACATACCACTTGGTGGCTTCTTCCGAGCCAACCGGCAGGTAATTGATGACTACATCGGTACCAGTATCCTTCAACAGCTTGACGATGTCTACCGTATCCCCGGGTGCTTTTTCAATGATCTGAGAGAGATAATGACCAAGGCCGTCGTGGGTCATTCCGCGCTGTACGGTAATACCTGTCTTGGGTACTTTTGAAAACACATACGTGTTATTCGGTTTGGTGAAAATGGCCTGAGACAGATCCTTGCCAACTTTGTTTTTGTCAATATCTATGGCAGCCGAGAACTCGATGTCGCGGATGTGATAGCCACCCAGGTTCACATGCATCAGACCGGGGACCTGATCCTCTTCCTTGGCCTTCTTATAAAATTCGACACCCTGTACCAGCGATGAGGCACAGTTGCCGACTCCGATTATTGCTACCCTGATCTTACCCATTACTTCCCTTCCATTCCTGGAATGTGTTAGCTCAAGTGGTACAAATATAGAAGTCGCTGTATTTGGTGTCAAATTCAAATTGACTTACGTATTATTAAATACATAATTAGTATATATATAATGACCAGATAGTCATATTGGAGTATGTCAATGCGAGCCAGACCGCGAGATACAGTCCCGGCTATTAATGAGAATACGGTAGCAGAGTTGGTGCAACAGAGCGTGGTGACCGATACTTTCCGGCGGTTAGTCTCTGATAAGAAACAACGTTTATATCAAACCACCATTCGGTTGTTCGGAGAATATGGCTATGATGGGCTGTCGGTCGATCAGTTCTGCCGCGAAGCGGGGATCAGCAAGGGATCGTTCTTTCAGTATTTTCCCTCCAAGAGCCATCTGCTGGAGTTTGCTATTTTGATTTTCGATGATTATTTGAAGCAGTTGCTTTCGGAGATCAGACGAACCGAGCCGGGGCCGTTGGTCAAGCAGAAATTGCTTCATCTGTATGAAGCACTGATTGTCAATGCCCGGCTATACCGGGCGGAAGAACGTTTCTATCTATTTGCCACTCGGGCACTCGACCACTCGGCAGTGGCTTTAGAGGGTATCGATCTTGAACGGCATGTGAGTAACTATGTCGAGGAGATCATTCGCCGCGGCGAGGAGACGGGGGAGATTCGTGGCGATTTCGATATCGAGTTGACCGGACGACTTGTCTCACTGGTCATGGGGACGCTCGTGCGAAGTACATTTCGGGCAGACCGACTGCCGCGACAGGAGACCGAGCGCTATCTTATTTCATTTCTCTTTGATGGCATTAAGGCATAATTGGACCCAAAGAAAAACCGGACACCATTTGGTGTCCGGTCAATATTCCATCACGCGATATTGTCGTTTAGACCTGTTCGCCGACATCCTCAATTGGCGGTGAAGGTGCTGCTCCCCCTGTGCCTGTCGGGTGGTTAGGCTTGACCATCTCCACCATAGCCGCCAGCGACGACATGATACCGGTTGCTTCGAAGGGCAGGAATATCTTGTTGGCATCGCCTTCGGCGAACTTGGGCAGCATCTCCAGATACTTGAGAGTAATCAGTTTCTCGTCCGGTCGGCCATCATGGATAGCCTGGAACACTGTCTTGATGGCTTTACCTTCACCAGCTGCGACTTCTATCTGGCGGTACTTCTCGGCGTCTGCCTTTCTCTTGACCCCTTCGGCATAACCTTCAGCTTCGAGTATCTGTGCCTGACGACTACCCTCAGCCTTGGTGATCTCAGCCTGGCGGGTAGCTTCGGCATCAAGAATCGCGGCCCGTTTGTCACGTTCCGCTTTCATCTGACGGCTCATTGCCGCAGTAATATCGGCCGGCGGATCAATACGCTGTAATTCGACGCGGTTGACTTTGACGCCCCATTTGTCGGTCGCCAGATCAAGTACGTCTCGGAGTTGACCATTGATCTCATCGCGCGAACTCAGGCAGCCATCAAGGTCCATCTCGCCGATTACATTCCTGAGGTTGGTCTGGGCCAGCTTGGTAGCAGCCAGAATATAATTAGCGATCTCGTAGCGTGCCCTCGCCGGGTCGGTTAGCTGGGCGTAGACCACAGCATCCACTTCCACATTGACGTTGTCTTTGGTGATGACCATTTGAGGGGGAACGTCAAGTACCACTTCCCGCATGTCCATTTTGATTACCGTATCGAAGAAGGGGACAATCAGGTTTAAGCCCGGCTCAAGGAGGCGCTGGAACTTACCCAGTCGCTCTACGAGGCCACGTTCGAACGGGCGGATGATTCGAATCGACATCGAGACGATGACAAACGAAAACACCACCGCCACACCTAGAAATAACAGTACTGGATTCATGATCGTATCCTTTCTTATTGATCTACCGGTTCCACTTTTACGTGGACGCCGGTTACCGAAATGACTTTCACTTTTCTGTCTTGTTCGACACGTTGTTCGGCGAGTGCTTTCCAGGTCTCGCCGCCGATCAGTACCTGGCCACCCAGATCGGGGTCGATCTCCTTGGTGACCAGTGCTATCTGGCCGATCAAGGCATCAACGTTGCTTTTTTGCGGTGCTGGCTTGGTGATTTTCTTGGCGATTGATCTAGTCAAAGGCAAGAGACCCAGCGTAACCACGATAAAGAGACCGATCTGCCAGTAGTAGGCATCGGGCGAGAAATAGCTCAGGATGCCCGCTGCGATCCCACCAACCACAAAGCAGATGAAAAACAGCGAGGGGCTCATAAGTTCGAGAATTAGGAAAACGACCGCCGCCGCCATCCAGATCCAAAAAGTAGTCGACATGATGTTACCCTTACACTTTCATAACTTTCACACAACCGTTGTGCGGATAGTTATACATATTACCGAAAGTTGTCTGATTTATTCAGGACAATCAATCACTTCGGATGGAAAGGCTATATCTGCTTGACTGTCAACATTGAAACAGCCAAAGGCTATCTTTTGTAAGTGTGAAGAGTGTTGTAGATTGGAGATAAATTGACGAATCTGAGTGTTCCGTATTCAAAACTTGCCACCGTCTACGATCAGATGGGGGCTGATAATCATTCGATCAATATGGTTGAATATACCGAGAATATCTTCCGCAGGTTCAACATCAGGCCCACTAGTGGCCTTGATCTTTGTTGCGGCACCGGGACGGCTATCGTTCTTATGCGGGAACTGGGGCTTGAGATGTCCGGTCTTGATGGTAGCGCGGCTATGCTGGCAGTCGCAGCCAGGAAACTCAAGGGGCTAAAAGTCAAACTCTATCAGAAGACACTGCCGAAGTTTAGAATCATCGACGATTACAACTCGCGTAAGACACAAACGTTTGATCTTATCACCTGTTTCTACGATTCACTCAACTATCTACGCAATGCCCAGGAATTAGAGGCGACTTTTCGCTCGGTGGGGAAACATCTCGAATCGGGGGGCTGGTTTATTTTTAATATGAATACACCTGCTTCGCTCAAAACGATCTGGGGTGGGCAGGTGTATGCTGATGCGCAAGATGAAATTGCCTGGGTCTGGAAGAACGAATACCACACCCGCACAAAAACCGCCACGGTAGTGACGACAGTTTTCACAAAAAATGGGAAACTTTGGGAGCGATTCGACGAACGCCATACCGAGCGGGCGTACAGCAATACGGAACTGAAGAAGATACTGAGCAAGACCGGTTTTTCTGTGAAGGGACTATTTCGTTGTGCAACCTTCGAGCGTCCCACCCGTGATGCAACCCGCGTATGCATTGTAGCCCGTAAGAGGTAGGGATTTCTCACGCGTCAAATTATCCGAGCCCAACAAGCTTGAGTCGGCCATTTTGTACTTACAGCACTCATCGATCCGCTTGGACGAGTCCTACATGGTTCGTGATTTCATCTGCTGACCACATTGCAACAAGTACCAATTCTCTCCGTCGCAGGCAAATTCGATACGTACAGGAAATCCGAGCGCTTTCTCGAGTGTTTTCAGTGTGGCTTCTACTTGAGCGACAAAGGATGTGTTCTTGATCAGTCCGTCAAAAGCCGCCACAACATTGGAGTCTTCGGAGTTCAGATCGCTGTCCTTCAGGGGGTGTAGGTGGCCATCCTTTACGACTGAGATGACATTCTCAAAACCATGAATCTCGCTCCCCACTTCCTTATGCAGTTGGGCCAGTTTCATGGTTTCGAGAGTGCCCGTTTCCATATTGATGACGCCTATGTTCCCGGGTGAAGAATTGATAATGTCAACAACTTCATTTGTGAATCGAAGCCCGGATTTCACCGGGGCAATTAGTACAGGATTATCGCCTTCAGAATCGTCAACGACGAGTGTGCTAAGCCCGGGAACCAATCGCAAGAGGCCATCTTTGCGACGAGCATTGGAGAGTTTGCCTATCTTATTAGTACTCAGCGCTGTGCCGGAGAATGTTGGCAGGAAGTATTTTCCCGCCTGACGGCCCACGACCTCCTGGATCATAATACCCATTTCTTCAGCATAATCGAGGAGTCCGCATTCGGCTCGGTATTCAATTGCTTCCGGACTGAAAGTGGAAGCATAGATTTCCGTGATGGCATCGGTCAGGGCGATCATGCGCTTGCGCTTGGAGCCTTGGTTTGGCAGACAGATGCTCTTGTATTTACCTGAGAAATCTGCCCCAATTCTCTCTTCCAATAGGCTCGAACTGCGAACTATAAGCGGCCGTTTCCCAAAGTCATCGAGGACGGTTGACAGAGCTTTCGATATCCCATCGGGGAGTTGGCCAGACCTGAATGCCTCGACAATATGCGGGTATTCGAGTCTCACCAGGTCGATGCTTTTGTACTTCTGTTCCACCACATGGCCCAAAGAGTGATGGCGCAAAAAATCCGATACAATATCGGATGTAATATACCAGGTTCTGGGGATCGTGACGTTTTTCAGAAGCTCGACCGAACGGCTTTTCTTTCTCAGTATCTGCCGGGCCAGAAAGAGCGCCGCACTTTTACCGCCCAGTTTGCCCTGGCTCTCAGTACCGTAGATCACGCTCTGCAGAAGGTCGTTTATGTCCTGAACGGTAATGAATTTCTTGGCGACATTGATGTACTCCAACTGATCCGAAAGCAGTCTGCGGACAAGCGAAACCCGAATACCTTTCATACTGGCTGTTGGGATCTCCGTCTCTCTGACGTATGGTTGGTAATAGCGTCGGATGGCGTCGGCAACCTCGAACAGAGGAAGGTTGCGGTTAGCCACTTGGGCCAGGGCGCTGAGTCGGTCATCCTGAATCCAGCCATTGATCAGCTTCATTATTTCCTGATCATCAAGATGTTCGGATGCCATTTCGAATACTCGCGTTCCTCGCTCATGGGTGAAGTCAAAGAGCTGCTCCTCTGAGTGGTCGATTTCCTCATCGGTAGCATCCATCAACTGGGACCGTGGCATGTCCATCCCATACGACCGACACAGCGTTTCTGCTGCAGGTGCGCCGACCACACAAAGATGCCAGAGCATCTGCCGCGAAATGCTCAGGTAAAGATCGGTGTCGGCCTCGGAGATGGTCTCCATGATCGTTTGCCAGGCTCCCCGTTTCTCACCGCTATTATTAATGCGACGGTGATCCACTATCTGTTTGATTCTCTGGTAGGCAATGAACGATGAAAGAAGGTTGGCAATTGTCTGTAACAATCGGGTCTCTTCCTTGAGGAAAGGGCCATCGTCTTCGGTTGTCATCTCCTTTAAATAGCAAACTGAGATGTTACCAATTTCCATGTCGTTGATTACAATTGCGGCCTGCTGTTTCCAGGTAGATTCTTCAAGATCAGCCGACGAAAATGTTTGCCCCTCAACTTCGATCTTGACCCGGCAAATATCAGGATATTGCCAGCCGGGGGGGATAGCACGTAGGATTTGAGGGCAAACATCAACCAACAAGGCATTATAGTTGGCTAGTATCTCCTCTACAAGAAAGAGACAGCGCAATTCCCTGGCTCGTTTCTGTAAAGAAGCCAATTGGTTATCCGATGGTTCCTGTCGATCTTTCATCACCACATCATTTCGTGAAGGCCAAGAGTATCATTCATCCTTCGGCAAAGTACTTCTGAGCTGTAACATACCCATTGTGCTAACGTCTGGTCATGGTATTTAGTTTCCATTAACAAACATTGCTGCCGATTTAGTCAGACATTCGTACCAATGACAACCGGCAAGGACCCCTCATCAAGGGGCGCTTACCGGTTGTCGGCAGTCTTCGGCAAATGACTGCTCATACTCTTGAGATTGCTCTCAGGTGTTGGTCGTCAGCTACTAGCCTTTAAGAATCTCCTGTGCTGCAGCTTTGTCAACATCCATTACGTACTGAATACCAGAAACATGCGCGGCTTCGGGTGTCAAGCAGCAGATGTCATCCCGAGTGATATAGTCCAGCCCAAACTTGCGATTACCAGCCAGAAGCTGACGCAGGCCCTGAGCCAAACGCTCGTAGTAGGTGTACAAACCGATTGCGCCTGCCGGGAGCTCCTTGAATTTGGCATCGCCAAGTTCATTGCGCAGGTCGAAAGCGGTGACGAATATCTCATCCAACGTCTGGCCAAAACGTTCAATGTAGACCGGCACCTGATGGCTTTCGATCGTCTTGCCAATCGTCTTACCTACCATTGTGGCGGCCAGAGGAGAACGTGCCATCCCGATCAACTTCGAGAATGGTGCTCCTAGAGCCAATCCCTTGTACATCTGATCTTCAAAGGTAAAGCCGCCAGCCGGAACGATCGGGGCTGTGTATTCGCCTCTGTCTGCCAATTCTTTGGTGTACTGGTAAAGCAGGGAATGCAGTTCCACCGGAGGAATACCCCACTCATTCATCATCCGCCAGGGGCTCATGCCAGTACCGCCTCCAGCACCATCAACCGTAAGCAGGTCGATTTTGTACTTGGATGAAAACTTTACGGCGCGAGCCAGATCGCTTGGCCGATAAGCACCGGTCTTCAGGAAGATATACTTTGCACCAGCTTTACGAAGCTCTTCTACGCGAGTGGCAAACCCTTCTTCAGTAACCATTCCAACTCGTGAGTGACGTTCAAATTCCTTGAAGGCACCAGCCTTAAAGGACTCGATCACATTGGGGTCAGTAGGATTCGGAAGTACCACATAGCCGCGATTATACAGCAACTGAGCCTTTTTGAGGTCTTTTACCTTGACTTCGCCGCCGATGTTCTTGGCACCCTGACCCCACTTCAATTCGACGCACTCGACACCAAGGGTTTCAATGGCATATTCCTGAACGCCCAAACGGGTATCTTCAACGTTTGACTGGACGATAGTTGCGCCCCAGCCGTCGATCTGATTATCTTTGAACAGATTGACGCGTCGCTTGAGATCGACAGTGTCAACGACCCGGCCCTTCTTAATGACCGCTTCGGGGTCCATGCCAACTACGTTTTCGCCAATAGTCAAACCGGTACCAGCCAATGCAGTGCCTATGGCCAGACCGTCCCAGTTATTCTTGGCCACATCGGTAGAACCGATACCAGGAATCATGATCGGGAGTTTGAACTTCAAACCTTTGTCATGTCCGAAATGGACTTCGAGGTTGACGTTTGGGAAGATAGCTTTATCGCTATCGGCCTCAATACCTTCAGCGCCTACGGCCGTTCCCAGAATGTTGAAATGAGAATAGTCGATCGGGTAGGCTTTTTCCGCTGCGGTTGTGATTACACCAAATGGCTGGGGGTAGATTACTTCATGGCCCCGATAGGCAGATTTGCCTATTTCACACATGCCAACACAGCCGTCGACACAAGTCACACACATTCCCGAAGTCGGTACAACTGAGTCTTCGGTGCGGTTCTTGGTAAGCGTGGCTGCCGAGGCATTTACTCGCGTCATTGACATTTCCATCACTCCTTATATTGTCAGTCTTTTTCTATTTCGCATGCAACGCACGGGTTCATATAGCACATCATGTCGTCAAATTTGTCCTTATCCAAACAGGGCAGACCGTGGTTACCACAGCCGCCGCAGATAGCTTTGTCAGGGTCGGTATATGTACACCGAAGCGAACAGGCCGGACAGACATGCATGCAACCGCCACACAGACGGCAGTTTTCCGATTTCAAATCAAATGGGGTTCCGATAGTTCTTTCCTGGCCGCGTCCGCGAAACCCGATGGCCTTGGCAACCATCTGCTCTTTGCACATACGCACACATAGGCCGCACAGAATGCAGTCATCGTGTTCCTGTTTGAAGCGTTGTTGAATGACTCCGTGCTTCGAGGCCAGGTCCTGAATTATCTTCGACTGCGGGCAGGTTGCCAGCAGCAGTTCAAGGATCATCTTGCGAGCCTTAACAACTCGTCCGGAAGAGGTTCGCACCTTGAGGCCTTCCTCGGCAGGATAGGTACATGATGTCACCATTTTTGAGCGAGGTGCTTCACCAATTTCCACGACACAAAGTCGGCAGGCTCCGTAAGGTGAAAGCCCTTCCATATGACACAAGGTAGGAATTGGGAATCCCAGAAACTTCGCGGCCTCCAGAATTGTGGTTCCCTTCTCAACCTTCACTTCCAGGCCGTTGATGGTCAAAGTAATCATTTTACTTTAGCTCCTGTTGCCACATCTTCAACGGGTTCTTCGCATTCACATGGCTTAGTAAATTCCAGATCGCAACGCAGACAGCGGCACGATTCGTGATAGGCTTCCTGGGTAGAGAGTGATACTTCCACTTCGGCGAAGTTGCGCGTGCGCCATTCGGCCGGAGCGCGAGGTGTCTCGACTCGCCCGGTAAAAGGTTCTTGTCCCTTCGGTATTTCGACCTGTGGAATGTACTTCTGCGGTAGCAGTGGTTGCGAAGGTCGTATCAGTGCTTCCCCTCGTACATAACGGTCAATCATCAGGGCTGCTCGCTTGCCGTCGGCGATAGCCTCAACGACTGTGTTGGGTCCTCTGATAACATCACCGGCGGCGAACACGCCCAGCCGGTTAGTAAGAAGAGTTCCCTCGTCCGCTTTCACAGTGTTCCATTTAGTAGTCTCAATGCCACTTGATTTAGCCGGTCCGATGGCATCAACGCCGGCATCTTCGGAGATGGCTACAATCAGCGTATCGAGTTTAATAACATGTTCGGTTCCTTCAATCCTGACCGGACGACGTCGCCCACTGGCATCAGTATCGCCCAGTTCATTGGTGACAAACTCAACACCGGTCAGGCGACCCTTGTCAGCTACGACCTTTGTCGGAGTGACCAGGGTCACGATCTTGATCCCTTCCTGATCGGCCGCTTCGATTTCTTCAGCGAAGGCAGGCATCTCCTCGCGTGTGCGTCGGTACAGAATGGTGACGCTCTCAATATCCTTCTGACGAAGAGCTGTCCGAGCGGCGTCAATGGCGGAGTTACCACCACCAATAACACCAACGTGACCTTGGGCCAGGTTTTCGCCGCGGAGATTGAAGGCCTTGAGGAAATCGATTGAAGGATAGACGCCCTCGACATCTTCGTTTTCGAGGGCGAGAGGTCTGCTCTTATGGGCTCCGAGAGCCAACAGCACAGCTTTGAATCCTTCTTTCATCAGGCTGTCAACAGTGAAGTCGGTCCCGAGTCTGGTATTGCACTTCAGCGTAATGTTGTCATCGATCAATGCATCAATTTCACGTTTGATGATCTCCTGAGGTAACCGATAGGTCGGAATTGCACAGAAAAGCATCCCGCCCGGTTCTGATTCGGCCTCAAACACTGTTACCTTGTATCCCTTAAGGGACAGGTAGTGGGCAGTAGTTAGTCCGGCCGGTCCGGCTCCAACAACCGCTACCCGAGGTGGTTCACCTTCAGTCCAAGCTTCACGAGTCGGTACGAATGTCGATGGATCAATGCGATCCGTAATGAATCGCTTGAGGGACCGGATAGCTATCTGATCAGCGCCGGTCTGACCAGCGCGGCAACGTTCCTCACAAGGATGATGACAGACTCTACCACAAACGCTCGGGAACGGGTTGGGTTCGCGGATAGCGCGATAGGCTTCTTTGTAATTTCCGTCACCGATATGAGCTATATAGCGCCACGGCTCGGTGCCGAGCGGACAAGCCGATTGGCAGGGAGCACCAACAAGATCGCGACAGACAAAGGCATCGCATCGCTTGTCAATAATGTGACGTTCAAATTCTTTACGGAAATAGCGCAGAGTACTGAGTACAGGATTGGCCGCCGACTGTCCGAGACCACACATGCTGGTGTCCTTGACTACATGGGCAAGTTCTTCCAGCAGATCGAGGTCTTCAAGAGTTGCTTTCCCCTTGCTGATACCATCGAGAATCTCGTACATACGCTGAGTGCCCTTGCGACAGGTGAAACACTTGCCACACGACTCATTCATAAGGAAATTCATGAAATACTTGGCCAGATCGACCATGCATGTATTTTCATCCATAACAATCATGCCGCCCGATCCCATGATCGATCCGGCTTTGGCAAGGCTGTCATAATCAATCGAGATATCAAACATGCTGGCTGGTATGCAACCACCCGATGGTCCGCCGGTCTGGACTGCTTTGATCTTGGACTTGCCAACTGGGCCGCCACCGATGTCATAGATGACTTCGCTTAGCTTTGTACCCAGTGGCACCTCGACCAGACCAGTGTTTCGTATTTTCCCCACCAGGGAAAATATCTTTGTGCCGGTATTGCCGGGGATGCCGATCTTGGCGTATTCCTTGCCGCCCTGGTTGATAATCACCGGGATATTTGAGAGAGTTTCTACATTGTTGATACATGTTGGATAGCCCCCGATTCCCTTCTCAATGGGGTAAGGAGGTCTCTGTCTTGGCTCACCCATGTATCCTTCAATAGATTTGATAAGAGCGGTTTCCTCGCCGCAAACAAAAGCGCCGGCTCCACGCACGATGCTGATATCGAAATTGATACCGGTGCCAAGAATGTTATCACCAAGAAGACCAAGTTCGCGTGCCTGTCTCAGTGCAATGAGAGCATGTTTGATGGCCAGAGGGTATTCACTACGAACGTAGATGTATCCTTGCGTGGCGCCGATGGCTATGCCTGCTATTGACATCCCCTCGATGATCGCATGTGGATTGCCTTCGAGAAGGCTACGATCCATATAAGCACCGGGGTCGCCTTCGTCAGCATTACAGACGATGTACTTCTGCTGATTTTTCCTGCCAGCCGCTCTAGCCAGTTCCCACTTTGTCCCGGTCGGGAAACCGGCTCCTCCGCGGCCTCTCAACCCCGATTCCTTAACCTCATGGATTATTGAATCCGGATCGAGACCAGTCAGGACTTTCTCCGTAGCAGCATATCCGCCGCGTTCAACATAGTCCATGATGCGAATGGGGTCGAGTTTCTCATTGTCTCCCAGGATGGTGCGTGTCTGCTTCTTGAAAAACATGATGTCATTTTGGCACTCATATCGTTTTTCTTCGCGCTCATCCAGATACAACAGGTCTTCCACAATCTCGCTCTTGACGGCTGCCTCAATGACCCGAGGGACGTTCTTCATGGACAATTTCGGATACAAATGCCGACCGGGTTCGACGAGTATGAATGGATCCATCTCACAGAATCCCTGGCAACCGGTAACTCTCAGAGCCAGTTTTCCCTGTAAGGAGTGATCCAAAATGTATCGCTTGATTATTCTAATAACGTCGTTGGCACCACTGGCTTGTCCACCGGTCCCTGCACACACTACCAGAGTTGGCTGAGTGTACTTGGCCTCCGTCTCGCTTTGGACGCGTCTGCGAAAGCCAACGAACTCTTCTACTGATTCGAGCCTCTTCATCTCTATATTTCTCCTCGTAGCACATCGCTACCGACGATTAGTCGACTGGTGTCCCACCCAAATCCAGAATGTGACCTTTACATCCTCGGCGGGAACAGAGTTGTACAACTCCACCACCACGGATTATCATTGGCACCATCGGGGCCTCACAATCACTGCAACTGCCTCCACCAATAAGTTCGGCGTGGCAGTGTGGACAGAATATGTGGAGGATAGTGTCGGTGGGAATCTCGTGCATGGAGCTGACCTTGTAGCTGCCCCACAGACTAGAAATCCTGATCCAGCCATGTTTCTGACCGAACGATACTGTTACCGATATGGAAGGATGACCGTCGATTTGGTGCTCGGCATCCATCAGGCTGTGATTACATCTGGCACAACTGACATCAATAGGGAATATTCTGTCGTCGGTAGCGATATCAATCTTGTCAAGGCCGGTGCGGGCTTTGTCAAGGATTCCAGATACACCGGAGACCTGGACTTTGGAGAAATACCGACCGTCCACGACTACCACTGGTCCCAGGGCACAAGCCCCAAGGCAGTTCACCGTCTCCAGAGTGAACTCATTGTCAGAGGTAGTGTCGCCGGCTCGAACACCCAATTGCTGTTCCAACTCCTGAGCAATGGCCGGTCCGCCTCGCACATGGCACGCCGTTCCGAGGCACACCGATACGAGGTGTTTTCCACGAGGCTTAAGACTGAAAGCCTTATAGAAAGTGGCTACACCATAGACATCTATGAGGGAACGTCCAGTCTTCTCCGCCACCGTCCTCAGACTGGCCTCTGGCAGATAACTGTACTTAGCCTGAATCTCCTCCAAGATAGAAATCAGGGCTCCCCTATCGTCTTGATGTCGTTCCACTATGGCAGTGATCTCGTCAGGGTTCATCCTTTCCTTCCTGCAGACTGGCGGCCGTTTTCAGAAAGAGAACAGCCATATATTGATTTGTTAATATTAGTCACAATGTCCTACCCCACCACGGTATGAACCCTGGATGTCAGCTATCGCAGACTTTAAAGCGATTTTCATAATACACATCCTCACACATGCTCACTCGTGGAGCGGTGTCCGTCGGGCGAGATTGCAAAAAAACGCTGCCAATATAGTCGTTTCGCCACATAAGTAAAGCGTTTTCATGGTGGCCGAGGGTATTTGTTAGTTACCTGCCCGATGCCCTATCTTGTCTGCCGATTTTCGGATATGATCGCAGGCTGAACCAACTACTACTATTGCGGTTTTGGAACGGCTTTTCGAGAGAACCCTGTCGGGTGCCCCCACAATCTTCCCTTTGCCAATTGCAATAATCACTTATATTGCACACACGAGACATGTGCTTCGTCTGTATACTATATAGAACTTGGAATCAAGGAGATTATGAAAACAGTTGTTATCGTCCTGACCGTACTCGGCCTCGCTATCACTGCTGGGGCTGATGAACTCTACAAGTTGACTCTGCACGACCATAACGAGGCTCGGCAGGCAACTTCTCTTGGAGTCGCTCCATTGCTTCAGATTAGCGATGGGTATCTCATCCTGAATGGTGATGCGACCCGGAAGCAACTTGAGGAGTCAGGACTTGATCTACTGTTGTTACGGTCGAGTGTTACGATTGATCAGTTGGCGATTGATGATCGACGTGATCGCGTCAATGCCGAGCGTTTTCCGGTCCTGTATGAGGAAAATCAGTTACGTTTATTGCTGATTGCCGGAGCAGAGCAGGCGCTCGGTGTGCCACGGATCGATGCTTATCCTATTCGGAGATCCATTTACTCGATCCAGTACTCACCTCCGAAGATTGACCTGCCGGCCAGGGTTGCCCAGGTTGACGGTCTCGAAACTTTGATCAACAAGATCAGCCAGGATTCGCTCGATTCGTATTTGCATCGTTTGGAGGCATTCTATCGCCGGCTATCCGGGACCGATTCCAACTACGCCGCCCGTGACTGGATCGAGACCAAGTTTCTCTCTTTCGGCTATGATTCCGTTTGGATCGACAGCTTCACAGGCATTCAAATCGGAGGTGGTGAGGTCCCTTGCCACAATGTTATTGTCTATAAAGAAGGTTCGGTGTATCCCGACAAGCAAGTTGTGATCGGCGCTCATTTTGATGCCGTTCCCGAATGTCCCGGAGTTGATGACAACGGTTCAGGTACTGCAGGAGTACTGGAAATAGCGCGAGTTCTATACGACTACGACCTGCCCATGACGGTTGTCCTCATTGCTTTTGATTCTGAGGAATCTGGAATAATTGGATCCGGGTATTATGTAGACCAGGCAGTGGCCCGTGGAGATGATATCGTCTTCATGCTCAACATGGATATGATCGGCCATCTACCGAACGATGCCAATGCCAATATATACCATGGAGCCGAGACAGCGTATGCTTTGCTCTGGGATGATCTCGCTCAACCTTTGGTGGGAATTACAGGTTACCTTGGTGGTAGCATCGGCTCGGATCATCTGCCATTTCAGAATGCCGGATTTGACGTAATCTTTGTGCAAGAGTACGTTTTCTCAAACCGCTATCATTTAAGTTCCGACAGCACAACCTATATTAACTTCGACTATATGACGCGTATGGTGAAGGCGTCCGCAGCCACTGCTTATTCCGTCATAAATGTACCTCCCCCAGTCAATATGGTTTCCATAGGGGAACCCGGTGACGGACAGTCGCAACTTGTGACATGGCACCCAATCTCTACGGGTCCTATCGACTATTATCGCGTTGGCTACTATCCTGTTATTTCGCCGTCTTCGGTGTCTTTGATTGATGTACCTTTGAGTGATACCAGTGTGATGGTGGGGGGTCTTGTAGACGGAACTAAATACGCGTTTTTTGTGCAAGCATTTGATGATCAGGGACAGACTTCGTATGCTTTTGACGAACTCCACGGCACCCCGGATGTTCTTCCCAGAGCACCGTATGGATTTGTAGCTCTGCCTTTGTTCGATGGTGTCACACTCAGGTGGCAGCAGTTCAATAACGAACTTGATTTTTCCCACTATACCATTATTCGAGACGGACTTGAGATTGCTACCACGACTGACACCGAGTACGATGACTACGACCCAACGCTCGGCGACTATCTGCACGACTATCTGGTTGTGGCGGTAGATGACGATGGCAATTGGTCCGATACGACTGGCGTTGAACCGATCTCTGCCCGCATAGCAAGCCTTGAGGTGGGTAAGTATCTAGCGGTGAATCGGTCATCGATTCGGGGGGGAATTTGGGTTGATGAAGTTGAGACAGGGGTTTTTATGCGCCAGGCTCTGGAAGGATTTGACTATTTGTATTATTCGGATTCAGCAGTGAGTGCCAAGCCGGGTTTGACTCTTGCATTAAACGACATGATCGACTACGAACTGATTATTCTTGGCGACGAATCTGGCCGTGGTGGCGTGATTAGTGAAGAACCAAATATGGGAGGAATTCTCGATACGCTGGCATACTATATGTCAATTGGGGGTAAAGTGATTGTGTTCGGTCGTTTTGGAGAATATAATGAACCCGATACCTTTGATTATCTCGAAACTCCGGAAACATACGACAACGCCTTTTACGATTATTTCCATATTGACTATCGAGTTTCCACGCGTACTTTGCTTACCCATACTGACGGGTTCATCTGTGATCTGGTTGGGGCAGTAAGTAATATGCCTGGCTATCCCAGCCTAACCTGGGATTCCGTTGCGACGGCCAGCCATTGTGATCCCCTTGCTTCATATAGTGGCATACCTTACGCGTCATTTGTTAGCCTTAGTACACCGGGGACCGAGGTGTTGTACACTTATGATTCGGGCGATGATGATCCGTTCTCCGAGGGTCAGCCGATGGCCTGGCGGTATATTGGTTCAGACTATCGCTACATCTTTATGGATATCCCGTTGTCGTTTATGGACCGAGACAACGCCATCAGCACTCTGCGAAGGGCTGTGGCGGATGTTACGAATTTAGAAACTGCTATAGATGACGATGCAAACAATGACGGTCTACCACATTCTTTTGTGCTCTACCAGAATTATCCCAACCCGTTTAACCCAACTACCCGGATTAGTTACTACTTGCAACGAACAACTGATGTGCGACTGACCATCTATAATATTCTTGGGCAGGAAGTGAAGCTCCTGGTCAACGGACAACAGAAGGTCGGTCAACATGAGCTGGAATGGAAGGGGCGCAATAGTTCGGGCAGGACGGTTGCCAGTGGTTTATATTTCTATCGTCTGCAAACGGACGACTTTGAGCAGACGATGAAGATGCTGCTGCTGAAGTAAACGTGCCAGTTAGTGGTTCTCATTGCTAACGGGTCTTTACATCTAACTTGTTACAGTCTATACTTCCTCTCATATTCAAGTTGGTTTTACGGAGAAGATTTGACCGTCCATGAGTGTCTTTGCTATCATGGCAGTTTTCATTACTGTCGCTGCTCTGTCCAGCTACATTAACTATCGTTTTGTCAGGTTACCTAGCGCTATCGGTCTGATGGTCGTTGGTTTGTTGATCTCGCTTGGTCTGATCGCATTGAGTGCGTTGGGTGTTGATATCGAGACACCTGTTACACGGGTTCTGAACCGCGTTGATTTCGGTGAGACATTAATGAAGGGGATGCTGAGTTTTCTTCTCTTTGCCGGGGCACTAAAAATCAATCTCTACGATCTGGTCAATCAAAAATTCGTAGTGAGTACTCTGGCTACGTTTGGAGTGGTGCTTACAACTCTGATTGTCGGTACCGGCATGTATTTTGGATTGATGTTGTTGGATTTGTCGTTGCCGTTTATCTACTGCCTGATATTTGGGTCGCTCATTGCGCCTACGGACCCGGTGGCAGTGCTTTCGATTCTCAAATCGGTCAAGGTCAGTAAGTCTCTCGAAACCAAGATCGCTGGTGAATCGCTGTTTAATGACGGGGTCGGCATCGTGGTCTTCACCATGCTGGTTGGTGTGGCTGTCGGCGGTGGTTCGCTGTCGGTGGGACAGGTTGTGTTGATGTTTTTTCAGGAAGCGATCGGCGGAGTTCTGCTGGGGCTGGTTTTGGGCGGGACGGCGTTCTATCTATTGCGTCATGTAAACGATCACAGTGTGGAAGTGCTAATGACTCTGGCATTGGTTTGTGGTGGCTATGCCCTAGCCTCCGGCTTGCATACTTCGGGTCCCCTCACGGTCGTAGTGGCAGGTTTACTAATCGGCAATTATGGACGCAATCTGGCTATGTCCGACACCACTCGTGAGCATCTTGACAAATTCTGGGAGCTGATCGACGAGGTTCTCAACGCCGTGCTGTTTGTCTGGATTGGCATGGAGATTCTGGTCCTCTCCTTTGCCACATCACATTTGCTGGCTGGCTTGATAGCCATTCCGTTGACTCTGGCTGCGCGGTTTGGTAGTGTTTGGTCAGTGATCACAGGTCTGAAGCTGTTTCGAAGTTTTAGCGACAATGCGATTCTTATTCTAACTTGGGGCGGTTTGCGGGGGGGTATCTCTATCGCTCTGGCCTTGTCGTTGGCACCTGGTGAAACCAGAGATCTAATCGTATCAATAACATACGTGGTCGTTGTTTTCTCGATTCTAGTGCAGGGTTTGACGATCAAGAAGCTGCTAACCTCGTGAGGGGCATTGGTGCTGTCAGTCTCACATGCTATCAAGCACGGGAATCAAGTGTCATCTACTCTGCGGGAGTTTCTTCCGGAACAACGATCCACGCGATGATATACGCAAGAAGACCTGAGCCGCCAGCCAGTACGAAGGTTACTGCGAGTAGTCGTACTATGGTAGGATCGATTTCAAAGTAGCTACCAAACCCTCCGCAGACACCAGCAATCTTGCGGTCTGTAACTGATCGATACAATTTTTTGCTCATCGGTTAATCCAATCACTACTAAGTGTTACCGACTAGTCATCCCAAACGGAGTACCTTGTGGTTTCGGATCCGATTACAACCAGATCCCGATCATTACCTCGGCCGTCTCGGACTAATTCCCAGTAGCCAATAATACACGATCCAGGGTCTGGTTGCAAGCGGTCACGGGTCAGGAAGTGGCGCAGAAATGTGATTTCGGAATGTTAATATCATCTTTTTTGTGTTGTCATGATAACTGTCGCCGGATAGCTAAATTGATAAATCCATGCAAGACAACGAGATATGACTGGAAAATAACAACGAAAGTGTTTGACACGCTTACCGATCCACAATATATTTGTTAATTACTTTGCGCTGTTGGTGCGTCTATAGGATTGATAGTAAGTGTTGTTATTGCCATAAGGAGATCGAACGCATGACGTCGTTGATTGTCAGAAGTGTTACAATTGTACTGTTGTTGGCCGTGTCCGGATTAGGGCAGGGCTTCAGCCAGGTGAACCCTGAGCCCTATCGACTTGAGTTTACTGGTGGTGGTGCCAGGGCCGAAGGGATGGGGAATGCTTTCCTTGCCGTGTCCGATGATGTTACCGCCGGAAGCTGGAATCCCGCTGGTCTGTACGGACTGGAGAAGCCGATCATCTCTCTTGCGTGGAGTTCGTTGAGGCCGCGTGGAGAGTCCAGCACGATAATTACGATTGGCGATGATACCCGGGTTCACAGTGGTTCCTTCTCTTCGGTATCAGCAATGAACTTTGTGGCTCCACTTCGAGTCAAAGGACACCAGTTTGTGGGTTCTGTCAGTTTTACCCGCAATTCTAATGAATACCTGCCTATTCTCTTGTCCATGAATTCAATAGTCATCAACCGTATTCCTCTCGATGTTGAAGGGCGGACTCAGTACATAATCGATACTATCCCGTTTGAAGAAAACAGAGAGACAGAACTAAGTGGTGGTTTGGAGTCGATTTCGTTTGGGGCTGGAACCAGAGTGTTCGGCAATTTTGCCGCTGGAGTGGCTTTAAATATTTATTCTGGTACGATGATTCGAGATTGGCGGCAGTTGTCCCTGTCGGAACCTCACATGGATCCTGTTGACGGGCAGACCCGTCAGATGGTTTTGACTGTCCAGAGTCTTGATTCCACCAAATTCTCAGGTTTCAACTTTACTCTGGGGGTCAAGTATAGCGGCGAGAAGTTCGACTTCGGTGGTATCATAAGGACTCCGTTCTCGCTCAATGCCAAGACCGGTCGTTCGTTGTACATCATAAATAAGATCAATGGGCTACCGGTTGACAATATTACTGACACCCTTTATTTTGATGATAACCTTATCAAGTATGATGTTCCGTGGATTGTCGCTGCTGGTGTTGCGTACCGACCGACCGACAAGCTAACTCTGGCTGCGGACGGTGAGTTACGCTCATTCGGGAACTCGAAGATAGATGTCCGAGACTCGCTCTTCCTCGATCCCGGTGGTGAGAATACTGAGTTTTTTGACGAGAGAGATCCTGAGTGGGACGATGTGTTTCATCTCCGACTGGGTGGTGAATACATGATGGAGTCATCCATTGGACGGATTCCTTTGCGAGCTGGGTTTGGGTATGTTCCGCTGATTTTGCCCAGTTACAATGCCGAAGGAACGAAGTCCCGGACAGGGCGCACCACCATGTCACTTGGCGCTGGTATTTGGTGGGAGCAGATTCATCTTGATGCCGCTTACACTTACAGCTCTTTTGATTATGACGAATATGGATTTTTTAGCATCAATAGCAAAGATCATCATCTCAATCTGATGTTTACTGGATATTTCTAGATGGAGTTTTTCGGGCGGGTGACCCAACCGGGGCACCCGCTGTGTTTTTTTTCTAACCCGCATCCGTGGATTGCCGATAATCTATAGAGAGTTATTGCTGGAGAGTATTGAATGTATGACGGCAAGGTCAAACTGACCAAAAGACAGATCAAAGAAGACAAGTTCACAACTTTTGTCTTGAGTTCCCGGCAGCATGTGTCGGACAACTGGCAATTCCTGGTGATCGGCATTGTGGTGGTCATCCTCATTGGTGTTGCTGGAGCCTATTATTTGGACAGCCAGAAAGAGGCAGCCCTTCGGGAATCCGATTCTTATGCCCGGGCTATGATGGAATATCGGAGCGGGAATCTACAGGTGGCATTGGCTAGCCTGACGCAAGCGATCGAAACGATTTCGGACAAAGGATTACTTGAGAAGAGTATTTACGCTTTAGGCAATATCAACTTCGAGACTCGCAACTATCCCGAGGCAATTCGGTATTGGGAGATGTACATTGCTCAGTTCCATGACAATCCTCTCAATCGATCAGCGGCAATGGCCGGATTGGCATCGGTCTATGAGAATCAGGCTCAGTTCGCCGAAGCTGCCACCAACTTTGTTGAAGCGGCCGCCGCATTTGAAGATGGCCCTCTAGAGGGCGACTATCTTGCTGGTGCCGTACGCAACTATCTGTTGGTTGGAGACATTGAGCAGGCACGTGCTCAACTCGGTGTCATTGAGGAGAAATACGAGTCGACGGAGTTGTACAAACGCGTTGCTCGCAATTTCGCCGAAAAGTCACAGCCTTAGCGATTGACTTAATATAGGGCGGGCAGATCCGGTGGCCATATCTCCCTCAATTAAAGTTGCCATCCTGTGGCACATGCATCAGCCTAATTATCAGGAACCGGGTTCTAATCGGATGGTCCTGCCCTGGGTTCGTTTTCACGCCACCAAGGATTATCTTGATATGCCGCTACTGGCGGCCCGTCATGAAAACGTCCATACAACTTTCAATCTCGTTCCGTCACTTCTGGATCAGTTACAGATCTACCTTGATGGTGGCAGTGATGACCATCTGGACCTCAGCCGCCTGAGAGCCGATTTCCTCTCCGAGGATCAGCGTAGAGACATTCTGGCTACATTCTTCTCAGCTCATCCGCCACAGATGATTGAGCCGTATGATCGTTACCGGGAGCTATACCGAAAGAAGTGCAGTTGTCCTGAAGATTCAGTTCTGCCAGCCCTGTTTTCCTCTGAGGAAATGCGGGATCTGCAAGTCTGGTCCAACCTGGCCTGGATTGATCCAATGTTTTTTGATGATGAGCCGATTCGGTCGCTCCTGCAAAAAGGACGTCATTATTCTGAGGAAGACAAGCAGGCGCTACTCGACTGGCAGTTGGAGGTTATGGTGCAAATAGTGCCGACTCATCGTGATCTCCTTAATGAGGGGAGAATTGACGTTTCTTTCACGCCGTATTACCATCCCATACTGCCGCTCCTGGTCGATACCGAATGTGCTCGCGAAGCTCTGCCTGGTATCTCGCTTCCCAAGACACGATTCCAGCACCCCGAAGACGCTGAGCGCCAAATCGCAATGTCGATGGATAAGTACGAGGAACTCTTCGGCCGACCACTGCAAGGCATGTGGCCTTCGGAAGGTTCCATTTCGGAGGAAGTAGCCAGGATCTGCATGAAGCTGGGCGTGAAGTGGATTGCATCCGACGAGGAGATTCTCTTTCATTCACTCAGCAAGGCTGGCTTAAGCCATGAGCAAAACTCTTTACATAGTGTCTACGAATATGGTCCTGGCCTGAAGCTCTTTTTCCGTGATCATGCCCTGTCAGACAGGATCGGGTTCGTGTATTCCGGGTGGGATGCCGATCGGGCCGTTGATGATTTCATAGGACACATAAAGAAGATCGGTGACCTTAATGGTTCCCGTCTGGACGATGTCGTAATTCCGGTTATTCTCGATGGAGAAAACGCCTGGGAGTATTATCCCAATGATGGTCACGATTTCCTCGACGAGCTTTATCGCCGGCTGGGTAGCGATCCGGAAATACAAACGGTCACAATGACCGAAGCAGCGGCCGGCATCAATAGTCGTGTGCTGCCAACGATCTTCGCCGGGTCGTGGATCAATCACAACTTTCGCATTTGGATCGGACATCCCGAAGACAATCTGGCCTGGGATCTTCTGGCGATTGCGCGAAATGCCCTCATCAAATTTGAGACGCTCCATCCCGATTTCAATGCTGTCAGACTAAAAGCGGCGTGGCGGCAGGTTTATATCGCCGAGGGGTCGGATTGGTGCTGGTGGTATGGTGATGAACATCGTGGCGCCTTCAATGCCCAGTTCGATGCCATCTTCCGAAGGCATCTTGTCAATCTCTATGAACTTCTGGAGCTGGATGTTCCGATGGCATTGCTGACGCCAATTTCTCGCGGTACCCCTCGGGCGCATGTTGTTCTGGCCGATGATCTGGTCACGCCAATTGTGGACGGCTGCAGGACCCATTTCTATGAATGGGCCGGGGCGGGATCGTTTAATTGTGTTGAGGCTGGAAGTGCGATGCATCGGGCCAAGCAATACCTCAAAGAAATTCTCTTCGCCTACGATCATGACAATCTCTATATTAGGCTTGACTTCACGAACACAAACGGGGTAGAATCAGTTAAGGAACCGGTGCTGCAGTTGAGTCTTTATGCTCCAGACAAGAAAGTCATCTCGTTGTCGCTTCGAGACTCGGACGACTGGTCCAAGATAGATGGAGTGAATCAGGCGGTACTGGAAGAGGTGTTGGAGATAGCGGTCCCACGAAGCTACATTTGGCCAGAAGGTTTTGGCGAGTTGGGACTCAAAGTCGCTTTTCTGGATGGCCAGGCGACCCTCGAAAGCTGGCCGGAAGATGAGCCGATTAAGTTCCCGGTTTACCAGACGAGCCTGGAGTTGTTCTGGCCGGCGGGATGAGGCGAAAGAGGAGTATCTCATGAATGAGTCGTTCTTCAAAGATGACCCCGGCGACAAGCAGGCGGGCGTAATCCCCGAGCTCGAACAACCGAACTCTGGTGATTCGGGCCAGGCATCTTCGGGAGGTAATGAATTTGCGACCGAGGAAGGGCGTATGGCGGCCATATTGGCCTATATTCCATTTCTGTGTTTCATCCCACTATTGAACATGCGCGATAATAAGGAAGCTCGTTTTCATGCTCGTCAGGGCGTAATGCTGTTCCTCGTTGAATTGGTCGCGGCCTTATTTCTCATCGACGGCATAGCTGACTTCGTTTTCAAAGTGTTCATCGTGTTTGCTGCTGCATTGTCGGTGGCAGGGATTATCTTCGCCGTGCAGGGGAAGAACTACCGCCTGCCGATCATTGGGGACATCGCCGAGAAGTCGAAACTCTAGCCAAGTAGGGCAGGAGCCCTGCGCTACGATTCTGCCGAAAGAATCAAACCGAGGTTACGATGAACAGAACCACATCACATATATCCCGTTTCTTGTTAATAACGATGGTATGCCTTCTGGTCGGCTGTGCCACTACCGGACCGGGTGGCAAGCAATCCCTGATCATTATCCCCTCAAGTCAGGAAGTGTCGATTGGGGCCGGTATGGCTGAACAGGTCGAGGCCTCAGAGACGATCCTGACCGATTCTGTCTGGCAGAACTATCTCAACGAAGTCGGTCAGAAGATTGCGGCCGGGTGCGACCGTCGTGATATTGAGTATCATTTCAGAGTTATCGAATCGGATCAGATCAATGCCTTCGCCGCACCTGGGGGATACATCTATTTCTATACTGGCCTGTTGCGCGAGATGCAAACCGAGGGCGAGATGGCGGCTGTGATTGCCCACGAGATATCCCATGTCGTAGCGCGTCATGGAGTGAAGCGATTGCAGACCGTTCTTGGCGTGGCGGCTGCATATGATCTAGTACTAGGTGGAAAAGATAGTCAGGTGCTCGAAGTTGCTGTCGGGTTAGGCATGAACCTTATTTTCTCAAAGTATTCCCGAGACAACGAACGTGAGGCCGACAGCTATGGCATTCATTACATGGTAAAAGCCGGGTATGATCCACAGGGAGCATTGGGGATGTTCGATCGGTTGGCCGCTTTGGGAGGAGCAGGGCACGGCGGCGTCTTTGAAGGTTTGATGTCTTCTCATCCTGACACGCAGGAACGTATTGCAAATGCCAGAACGCAAATCGCCGAAATGCAGCCGCTACGGAGTGGCCTTACCGACGGACGGACACGCTATCAGCAGATGCTCAAACGCCTCCCCGCGAAGAAGAAGCCGTAGGCTCATCTGTCCTACTTGAATTCCGACAGGTATCGTCTCAGATCAGGGTGTTTTTCTATCTGTGATGCAACAACGGAACTATCCAAACCGCGCTTGAGGGCGCGTTGATACAGCTCCGCCGCTCGAAAGTAATCTCGCAACCGGGCGTACTTCCCAGCAACCCGCTTGACGACAGTAAGTGGGGCATCCGGGTCGGCAACTGCCTGTGACATATGATAAAGAGACTTCTCCTGATCGCGGAGCATATCATATGTATCAGCGAGATTACAGTGAATCTGGGATACAGAATCTGAAAGAGAGAGGGCTTCTGTTAAAGGTTTAAGAGCATCGTTGGGTCGTCCCATTTTGAGGTAGCATGTCCCGAGGTTATTGTAGGCATATATTTCATGCGGATTTAACCCGAGAGCAATGTGCAGACACACGATGGCACTATCCAGCTTGTTTTTGTACAGTAGACATTCTCCCAATTTGCTCCAAGCAAGAGCGTAGATGGGGTACGCGCAAGCAATTGCTTCAAGCATTTTGGTGGCGGCTACAATTTGGCCGTTATTCATTAGATAGTGTGCCTTGAAATAGAACCCTCGCTCTGGATGAGCAACATCCCATTCTCTTTTTATCTGCGTAGCCATTGTGCTGTCGCTGTTTTCCCTGTAGTATTCGACAAGCAGACTCCAGGCGTTCCTTCCCCGTGCTTGATCAAGGTAGAGGTTGTCTCTGAATCGCTCGACAGCAACATCGGCTGTATTTACGTTCGCAACTCTTCCTGACAAAGAGACTGCGCCCAATAAAATTGCAAATACGATTACTTTCGTTCGGAGTGCGTCTGAGTGTGGACCGTCAAAGAGCCAGTAATAGAGCAGCATGCCCATGGGGATACCGCTGACCGCAAACAGGTCCCAGTCACGAGCCATGCCCAGCTTAGGATCAAAGATGAAAACGGCTCCGAGGGCTGACAACAGAAAGATGCCCAGAAATAGATTTTGCGGCTGACTCAGTTGGCGTCGCCAGTTCTTGTGTGTGGCCGCAAGAGACAGGATTGGTAGGCCAGGCAATAGAATAATCAGGAGATTGGCATAGTCGATCAGATGATCAAGCGAGAATAATGTATATCCGCCGGCAGTGAACCTGTTACCAATCAGTGGCACAATCGCAAAACGGAAGAATAGATTGGATTGGTAGAAATGCAGGAACACGGCCCCACCTGCTATACAGGCCACTACAGCAATGAGCAATTTGGTTTTGGTGGAGGTGCGGGAAAGCCGGCGACCGGTATGGGTTCGTCGTGTAAGTAGGTAGATCGCACTTGGAATCAGCACGACCCCAAATATATGGCATAAGATTGTGGTAAAAAGTGCGGGGATAATTGTCCAGATTCTCATTTTTCCCAACGCAACAGCCAGACCAATCAATCCGTAGATCATGGCACTGAGAACAAATAGGGAATAGTTCTCAACGTATCCGAAGAACAATAACATGTAGCCGCCGGTGACAAGTCCCAACAGAAACAAGACTCGTCTTGTATTCTCATCAAACAGACGACTACTCACGAGAGCACTTATCGAAACGAATACCAGACCGGATACGATGGAGATTATCCGGAAACTGGCCAAGGCGGCGCTCTGACCGTCACCGCCAATCATGTTCTTGAGCCAGATATGCGCGTAGGCTTCCCCCAGTTCTCTGGACTTGATCAATGGCTCATCGGCGGCGAGTAGGCTTAGGACAGTGTATCCATCGCCCAGGAAATGTGTCCGGGCACGGAAGAAGTAGAAGAGGACTCCGGCCACGATGACAAGTGATATGGAGATCAGCAGATAATTCCGATCAGCTTTCGGGTCTGAGGTTTCGTCGGTGCGGTCATCGTTGCTTGGCTTCCAGAACAACACCAGCATACCGGCCAGAACACCCAGACCGAGAACGCCTGCTCGTATCCATAGGGGGAAGTATGCCCACTGATTGAAGCCCCAGATTCGTGTCTCAGGGAAGAAGGACGCTACGAAAAACGCAATGAGCATGATGTTGTAGGCGATGATGGCTGCCAACAACGGGCGGGTTGATGCTGATTCTCCGAAGTGCATGATATACTATACCCAATGGCTGGAATACTGTCAAATATCACTTCCAGTCATTCCCTTCTCTGGTTGCCATCGACAGACAAAAGTGGGGGTATTAAACTGGCTATTTGATGGAAAATCATTCCGAGCGGGACATTGTTTCTGACTTAATTTGACAACACCACACACAATGACGTAACGTGATGAGATATGGCCTGTTACAACACGGAAAAATGTTCCCCCGTGGGCTGTTTTTTGTTGACTGGACAAGGGGATTGGGCTACCAAGTCATAACAGAAAATCCTCAGTGGCGAGAGGCCTTGCGAAGAGCCGTCAGGTATTGTTATGGCAGTTCCACCGCTGAGAACGGAAACGAAAAACAACTCATTGGTTCTTGCATGATGGCAGTATCCATATGAGACCCTGATGGTTTATGGGAGTGTTGGAAGTATCTAATGTAGGCGTAGGAAACGTCCTATATCAGGTTTGAAGTGTGCGTGTTTTTGGAACATTCTGTAAAAGAGTGATTGAAAGTTTTACAGTGCCGATAATCCGCTTAGTGGCAACACATTATATGAGATTGCGGTGAGGTAGATTGGAAGACTGCTCAGGGATTGAGCGACGGCGCATTTGGTGCTGTCAGAAGAGGGCTCACCGGAGTCGCCGAAGGACAGCATAGCGCGAGAGGTGTGTTGCGAGAATGTATTGCCTCTCAATTGGTTATGTAACTACAAGGATATTAGTGACAGGATCGAATATAGCATTGAATAGAAGCGATGTTGGCATTCGGGTTGCCTTTGTTCACAAGCAAACAGCTCGGTGTGAAAGGGTATTGAATGTACCGACGTACGCTTAAGAGAGTCTTCCTGGGGTTTTTGTTCCTACTGATTCTGGTATCGCTGTTCGGGCGAGTATCTTTTGCGGCGTCAAATGCTGGTCAGACAGCCGCCGATTTTCTACTGATTGGTGTAGGTGCTCGGGCGGCTGGAATGGGGGGAGCCAATAGCGCAGTCAGTGATGGCGTCGATGCCGCATACTGGAATCCGGCAGGATTGACATCTGTTAACAGGGGCGAAGTAATCCTGGGGCATTTCTCTTGGTACCAGGATATCAAAATGGAGCATGGATCGGTAGCGTGGCAGGTGAGTGACAAAACAACCCTGGCGGTGTCAATCAGCTACCTTGGCTATGGGACGATTGACGGTCGCGATGTCAACGGTGTGTCTCTCGGTGAAATCAGTGCCTATGATTTTTACAGCGGTGTTTCGGCTGGTTATGCTCTATCCCCGGAAATCAGCGTTGGCTTCACCGGGAAGTTCATCACGCAGAAACTGGATGATCTCAACGGATCTTCTTTCGCTGTGGATATTGGTGGTAAATACCAGCAGGAGAGATTCTCAGTGGCTGCGGTTCTCATCAACATGGGTCCAGACATGGATTTCGATGGCGTCGTCGAACCCCTTCCGTCAGCTGGCCGTCTGGGTGTGGCGGTTCGTCCAGTGAAGGCAGACCTGCTCACTTCGATTGAACTGGAAAAACGATTCCACGGCGGAAGTGTTATTCGTCAGGGATTCGAGTTTGGATTCTCAGACCAATATTTTATCCGTAGTGGCTACAACTATTATCCCGGTCAGGATAATCGTTCGTTCGGGACCGGGATCACCTTTGGTGCCGGTGTGCAGTTTGGTCGAGCCCAGCTTGACTACGCCTATACACCGAGCGAACACTACTCATCCGAGGACCTTCATCGCTTCTCCCTGGTGTTCAAAATTACCGACTGACGGACATAACAATCTTCAATTGACCCGTGAGAAACCAGCCGGAAGGCTGGTTTTTTTGTTGGTTACAGTCGCCATTCACATCGCAATCCGTTGCACAATATGTGTTAAGTGAGGGATGGGTGTGTGTGAGTTGTCATTATTTTGTGAGAGAGAAATAAGATTACCTCTTATGAGTGATTATGGAATTTGTGTAACTAAAGGGGAGACAGCCCGTTACGCAGCGTGTCCTGTGGGACGCGGTTCGTAGTACTCCAATTGTGTACTTTTGGCAATCCTTTTGCTTCGTGTGAGGTAGTAAATTTAATAAACAAGAGATTGTTGATAGAAGCATACCTAATGAGTAGTGAATTGAACAGTTCAGCCCATCAGCAAAGCGACAGTGCTGGAGCAATGGTACAGACTCAGTTCGATTATGGAGTTGCAGTTGGGGGCACTTCATTGCGCGGAGCATCGACTACAGCCGGATATGTCCCGTTTGTTGAGCAGCTCAGACATTTTTCTTGTGAATACATACATGGTTTGTTATTTGTAGCATGTTCGTTGTTATTTGCGCTTGCAATACCAGCAACAATGACCAGACCTGAAAGGGTTACGGCTATGGTTGGTCAATTCATGAAAAGAACGCTGGATATTGTAGGAGGGTTTGTCGGGCTTTTGTTGTCTATTCCAATTTTCATCCTTGTTCCGATTCTAATTAAACTCGACTCGTCAGGCCCTGTGTTCTATACCCAGGTGCGAGTAGGCAGGAACCGTCGGCGGAGTGATCGACGGTATCATCAGCGTAGTGACAGCACAGATCATCGGTCGCGGGAACGTCGTCGGGAGAACGCAATGGGTAGTACCTTCCGGGTGATCAAGTTCCGGACGATGGTTCATGACGCCGAGAAGCAGTGTGGTCCTGTTTGGGCTACTAAGGGCGATCCGCGGATTACGAGAATTGGGCGGTTTTTACGAAAGACTCGACTGGACGAGTTTCCTCAGTTTATCAATGTTCTCAGGGGGGAAATGTCACTGGTAGGTCCTCGACCTGAGCGCCCCAGTTTTGTAGCCGATCTTGCCACCAAAGTGGAAAACTATACTGCTCGTCTGGATGTCAAACCGGGGCTGACCGGATTGGCGCAGGTCGAGACCGGTTACGATTCCAGTTTGGATTCGGTGGTTCGCAAGGTGGACCGTGATCTTGAGTACATCCGCACTTGGTCATTCTGGGCTGATATCAAGATATTGCTACGGACAGTAGTAGTTGTTCTGACAGGAAGGGGATCTTGCTGAGATCAAACCGGACTGTACACTAACGGATAGATACTATCAGGATTGTAACAAGGTTGCGATCCTTTATCTTTTATGACTTGTTACGATTCAAACTTTTCCATACATTTACCGATACAATAGTTTAGATAAACTCGTTCATTAACTTGTAGGGATTATGACGCTAAAAAGGACTTTGGCGACTGTTGTGTTTCTTTTGGGATGGTCGACGCTCTGTTGGGCGCAATCGACAACTCAGGGGAATCTAACCGTGCGGTCTAATCCACCTGGAGCCCAGGTGATTCTCAGTGGTGACGCTGTTGTTTCGGGCATTACGCCGGCTCGATTCGGACATCTTATGGTGGGTGATTACAAACTCACGGTAATGAAGCACGGCTACGAAGATTACTCCACGCGGTTGGTGCTCGATCCGAGTAAACCCCTCGCCGTAGACATAAGTCTTGTACCTAAGACCCGACTCAAGGCAGTTGCGCGGTCGTTTTTCATTCCCGGGTGGGGCCAGAAGTACACTACTCAAAATAGAAAAGCCTTTCTTCTGGCTGGTTTGGCAGTGGGGGCTGGTATCAGCTACTATTTGGCCGACAAGAGTTTTGATGACAAATACGAGGTTTATGAATACCGTCTGGCGGAGCGTGATTCTGTTGCTGTACATGGTAATATCAGCGAGTTGCTCAGTTTACAGGCGGGATTGGATGCAGCTCAGAATGAGGCCTATGATGCGGAGAACGTCAGAAGAGCCACGATTGGTTTGGCGATAGGCATTTGGGTTATCAATCTGATTGATGTGCTATTTTTCTTTCCAGAGGAACGTGGCATTTTCTCAGTCAAAGGTCTAACTCTCGAACCAACAGCCGGTACAGATCGCGTGGGACTGGCAATTACAACCGGGTTTTAGGTGAGCATATGAATACGAAAATAATCACACTCTTTCTGCTTCTGATGCTTCTGGCTCTGGGTGGAGGTTGCGATCGGTATATCGATTCTCGTGATCCGGTTCGATCAATCCCTGATAGCGGCCCGGTACCGAAAAATCTAACCGTTTTGCTAAACGACCAATCGATTTCTCTCAGTTGGGAGATTGCCAATCCTGAGGTTGTGGGTATGTATCGTATATATGCTGCAGTTCAACCAAGAGTGGGTGAGGAATCTGACTTCGTTCTCCGTGACTCAACAGCTGCGAGATCCATTCAGCTAGACCAGTTGCTGATTAACGAAAGCTATTATATCAAAGTGGCCGCTGTATCAACTTCGGGGTTGGAGTGGGAACAGTCAGAAGCGGTGAAAGCCGTGTTTACATACCTCTCGATCGCTATTGAATCAGGCAGAGAGCTGGTTAAGGGGCTATCGGTGCGGGTCAATATCAACGCCCCGACTCAGACGTCGCATATTATGCTTTCGGAAGACCAGACTTTTGCAACTGATATTTGGATCCCTTTTGAGGGTACGGTAATCAATTATGAGCTGTCTGACGGTGATGGTACCAAATGGCTATATGCCCGGTTGCAGTTTGATGATGGATCCAGGACTGGAAACGTTCTCAGCGACTCTATAGTAGTGGATACCCGGGCTACTATCGATAGCGTTTTCTTTACGGTACCTGCCAATGGCGAGTATTTCACTGTGGGAGAAACTATAACATTTGGAGTAACAAGCGGTGAGGCTGGCGGTGATGCGAGCATTTCATTTGATGGTGGGTTGTCGGGCCGCATTGACTTGTACGATGATGGTGTCGGTGTTGATCCGGAAGCCGATGATGGTATATACTATGGCGCTTGGGTTGTACCTGTATCATATACACTGGATCATGGTGAAGTAACCGGTCGTTTCACCGACGAGGCTGGTAATAGCGCCCCTGACTTCACGGCGTCCAACTTTCTGACCATATTTACACCGCCTCAATCAGTGATCCTGACAGCCTCGCCTCTTTCTACTTTTGAGATTAGCCTGACATGGACGCAAACGACCAGCAGCGCGGCTGATTTTGCTGCCTATCGGATTTACAGGCATACTACTTCGGCTGTGTCGGAGTCATCCACGTTGGTTTACGCCACGAGTACATCTACTAGTACTGATTTCACGGATACCGATCTTGACGACAATATGCAGTATTACTACCGCCACTATATCTATGACAAATCCGGTCTGAGCGCAGCTTCCGATGTGGCGACTGCGCGCACGCTGGTCAACACTACCCCTGACCCGGTAGAGCTGTTTGTGGTGGACAACGGTAGCGAAACAACGACCGAACTGCATTGGACGAAGAGCACCGAGTCGGACTTCGATTCATATCGGATTTACCGCCCGGCTTCGGCGCTAGTTTCTCAGCCATCGCTGGTTATGTTCACGACTCTTGTGTGGAAGGGTAACGACATTGATGAGTTACTGAGGGCTGGCATCAGCCTGCCTGTCGCCACCGGGAACTACTTCTTTGTTCTGTACGTTTTCGACAAGCACGGTGAGAAATCAGATGCCAGTAACACTGTGAGTGCTCCAGCACCAGCAGGGGAGTAGCTGTCTGTGAGTTTCATGGCGGGTACGAACAGGCTAATCGGGCTCTTCTTGGATGTATTCAGGCAGATGGGGCGATGGCGCATCTGGTTGTGGCTACTGTCGTATTTCGCTCTGCAATGGTTACTTCTGGAAGCACACCGGCAGTTTACTTCGCAGTTTCTCTTTGGCATCATGTCAGCTTGGACGGGGCTGTTCGGCGAACAGGAGGCGATCGGTTTTACTCATTACCCCGGGCATTTTCTTTTACTGCCGTATTTCTTTGAATGGGCCAAACTGTATTTGGGTCTTATAGTCGAAGGTTTGTTCCTTGGTGCGGCATCGCTGTTGTTTTATGAGAGCTATGTACAGGTTGCCGAAGAGGACCGGTTCAAAGCCAGACAGTTGTGGTCGCGCTGGATTCATCTGGTGCTGGTCTATGCCTTACTTAATATTATCCTGATAGCAGCGAGTATGGGGCTGACCGCGGCACTGTCGGAATGGTTGCGGTATGGTCCGCGTCGGGTCCTGTTCTTCGAATGGGTTATTCTACCATCGCTATTTGTCTTTATCGTGGCGTGGTTGTTGGCTCTAGTACCGTCGGTCGTTATCTACCGAGATAACGCTCTTCAGGCTTTGCGGCGTTCATTGCGCCTGTTTCTGGCCAATCCAATAACCTGCCTTGTAATCGCAGCGTGTGTGTTGACAGGACCGATTGTGGTCTCAGGTATCTCTGGCAATCCCACACGAATAGTTGAGTTATTCAAACCGGAGCTTGTCTACTGGGTAATGGTGGCAGGGCTGGCGCTTGATATGATTGTCCATTTCATCTGGATGGGAGTCGTGGTTCGGCTGCTGGTTGCCGAAGAAGAATAATCGTTGTCGGTAGCTAAGACTGTCTTTTGGGTTGCCATCCCTGCATGAGCACAGGATGGTATCATCTCTCTAACCAATTGCATCTAAAATTGTCTTGCTGAGGAGAACCAAGGCAAGGGGTTAGAAATTTGACGGTGACATAGTTCAGATGATCAACGTCAACCCGTCATGATGTTCGTGAGGAGGGCGAGAAGGAGTATCTCAAGAAAGCCTTAACTGCTTCAAACTGGAACATCTCCCAGGTCGGTCGCCGTTTGTCTATCAGTCGAACTATTCTTTATGAGTTCATTGAGAAATACGATAAAAAAAAGACTACCAATATTGAGTTTTCTCTGGAAATCTTGAACTCCAGCCTATAAGAATCGCTCTTCCCGCCGATAATACCCATATGCCAAAAGAGGTATTGTCGAAGATGAAGAAGATTCTACTAGTTGACGACGACAAAGAGTTATCGCAATCGCTGGCCAATTTGTTTGACAGCGATCAGTTTTCTTTCAGTTTTCTGGAAGACGGCGACCGGGTAAGTGAGGTTGTTCAGGAGAACACCGATCTGGACCTAGTGATGCTCGATGTCAACCTTCCCACCCTTTCCGGGTTGGAAGTACTCAAGCAGATCAAGGAGATCAGGGACGAGCTTCCTGTTATCGTGATCTCCGGTTTTGTCTCGACAGAAAATGCCATCGAGGCTATGCGTGAGGGTGCCTACGAGTACCTGACCAAACCTTTTGAAGTTGACAAACTTCTAGCCACGGTGAGCAAAGCCTGCGGCCATACCTACCGAAGCAGAACGGGAACTCCTGTGCAGATTCACGAGGAGCCAGGTTTAGGCGACGACGATGAGATCATTGGTCGCTCACCAGAGATCGTTGAGATAGCCAAGATGATCGGTCAGGTATCCAAGGCAGAAGCCGCGGTCCTGATTTTTGGTGAATCCGGAACCGGTAAAGAACTCGTTGCAAGTGCCATTCACCGTAATTCTAATCGACGCTCCAAGCCATTCCTGTCGGTCAATTGTGCCGCTCTGCACGAGACACTTCTGGAATCGGAACTCTTTGGTCACGAGAAGGGCGCTTTCACCGGAGCCTACTTCAAGCGGATTGGTAAATTCGAACAGGCGAACAAAGGCACGTTGTTCCTCGACGAGATCGGCGACATGTCGATGCTCACGCAGTCAAAACTTCTGCGTGTTCTTCAGGAGAAAAAGTTCGAGCGCGTGGGCGGCAATGACAGTATTGAGGCCGATGTCCGTATCGTTGCCGCGACGAACAAATCACTGGTACAGGCGATGAAGGAAGGCTCGTTCCGGGTTGATCTTTTCTACCGTCTGAAAGTGTTCTCGATATTCCTGCCGCCGCTCCGCGAACGCAAAACAGATATTTCGCAGTTAGTCGAACACTTCATTCGGAAGTACTCTGGACAGACGAGTCAGCGAGAGAAGACCGTCTCCAAGAAAGCCATGCAGATGCTCACTCAGTATCAGTGGCCCGGTAATGTGCGCGAGCTGGAGAATAACGTCCACACCGCGATCGTGATGTCGAAGGGTGATATCCTTCAGCCGGAAGACTTTCCGATTCTCACCGAAGGCAGTGGCAGTGAGAAGATTGACCTGGATGATTTGCAGGAAGATTACACCGACGCTTTCCGCAAGATTGTTGGTCCGATCATGCCCAAGTTGATCCTGAACTCACCCGGTCAGATATTCCATTTTCTTGAATCATCATTCGAGCGGGCCGTCATTTCGTCCTGCCTGCAGCAGTTTGACGGCAATCAGGTCAAGACCTCCGAAGCGTTGGGGATCTCTCGTAATACCCTCCGCGACCGTATCTCACGCTTCAATATCTACTAAGCATCATTCATTCGTAACTTCCGCAACACCCATTTTGTGATTTACGACCCGGCCAGGTGCATAGTATATTGCTCCCATGAAACTATGCCACATCGCTGACACTCATCTTGATGCCGGCGCCGGTCATCCCCGACGAGGGAAAAGCGGACTAACACTACGTCAGGAAGATATCATCAACGCTTTTGTCGAGGCCATTGACGGCATTATTGCCATCAAACCAGATGTCTGTGTTCATGCCGGAGATCTGTTTGATCGGGTCCGTCCCCTCAACAAGATCATGGCCGTAGCAGTTGAACAGTTTCACCGTCTAGCCGAGCAGCACTGCATTCCTACGGTCGTGATCAGTGGCAATCATGATGCTCCCAAACAGCCGCATCAGGGCGCGGCGCTGGACGTGTTTCGGCAGATCGACAACCTGTATGTAGTGACCGGGAGTGCTCTCGAAACCTGTCGAGTCGGTGAGATCTGTATTCACGCTGTCCCACACTGTCTGACCGGCGAACTGCTGCAAGAGGAGTTGCGCAACGCCAAACCCGATAGTGCTGCCACCCACAATATCCTTGTAGCGCATGGAGTCGTCGCTGGGATGCCTGAGTTTGCTATGGCCGACCTCGGTGAACAGGAGATCCCCAAGAGCTGTTTTGACGGTTTTGATTATGTAGCCCTGGGTCATTTTCACAATTTTACTAAGGTGGCCCGTAGAGCCTGGTATTGTGGCTCAACCGAACGTTTGTCACAAGCTGAACGAGGGGCTGACAAGGGGTTTCTTGAGGTCGATTTGGAGCCATTCAAGACGACATTTCACAAAGTACGCAGCCGGGGGATGGTGGATATCCAGACCATCAACGCCACAGGAAAACGAGGCGACCAACTGGCTACGATTATCAAGGAAAAGGTCGAAGCGGTCGGTAGCGGCGACAAAATTGTACGGGTTCGGGTGGAGGGTGTGACCGAGGAGACGCTCAAGACAATGCCGGGCGATGTTATTTCGGGTCTGAAACAAGACTCCTTCGCCTTGGACATTAGCTTCCAGAAAGTATCACGGGATGACTCGGATCAATCATTTGGACGGGCGTCTATCGGGCGGCTCGATTTGTCGTTTCTGGAGTTTCTGGAAGTAGTCGATTTGAAGGGGTTCGATCGGGAAAGATTGAAAACCGAGGCGATGAAATATCTGAGTGAAGAAGAATAGCACACAAGTTCCCCCCGGCAGGCGGACATCCTCGTCCACCCGCCGGAGTTCGGTTCAGTTAAGCCCCCATGCCTACCATTCGGCCAACTGCTGATCACTGTTTGCAGCCATCGAAACCAGGTTTCTCAGTTCGTTGATTTCCTGACAGCGATTTCCCCTGGATATCTCCTCGACCAGAGCGAGGACATCATACAGATCAGATCCCTGTGACCAATGCGATCCACGGAGAATCTCCGCGAACTCAGCTGCCGCAGCCGCCAGCTTGAAACCGCGAGTGGCTCGGTTGAAATCGCTCCCAAGAATCCTCACCGGGATCGGGCATGTGACTTCGGCAGCTCTGGCCTGCGAGACATTTGTAATGTCCGGTTGTTTGTAGCGGATATGCACAGTGCCGATATTCCCGCGATGTCGTTTCCCGGTTAGCTGGATTTCGTAGAGGGCGGTCACTTCGTGTCCAGCCCCAATCTCGCCGCCGTCTTCTTTGTCATCACGAAATTTGTGGTCAGCCACGTCGCGGTTCTCATAGCCCAGCAAACGATAGCTACGTACAACGCGCTGATCGAAATCGACCTGAATCTTGACGTCGCGGGCGATCACCTGCAGCATTCCCGTCAGGTTCTCGACCATCACGCGTTTGGCTTCATCCAATCCATCGACATAAGCATAGTTACCGTTGCCTTTGTCGCCGAGTTGCTCCATGAGAACGTCATTGTAGTTGCCCATACCGAAACCGATGGTCGTCAACGTGATGCCCAAATCGGCACACCGGCGAGCTTTCTTCAATAGTTCGTCGGCAGTAGTGCGTCCCACGTTCGCAACACCATCACTGCACAGGATAACGCGGTTGATGCGGTTGGGATCGAGATGTCGCTTGGCCATCTTGTAACCCAATCGGAGTCCCGCCTCTGCATTCGTGGAACCACCCGGGGTCAGCAACATGATCGCCTGTTCTATCTGGCGCTTGTCCCGCACGCTGGTTGGTTCGAGAACAATCCGGCCACCGGTACCATATTCTACAATACCTACCTGGTCTTGAGAGTCCAGTTCGTTCAGAAGCATCAGCAATGATCGACGGACCAACCCGATACGATTCTCCTTGCCCATCGAACCGGAAACGTCCACGACAAACACCAGGTTGGCCGGCTGGCGTTCCTCTTCAAAGAAATCTAACCCTTTGATTCCGATCTTAAGTAATTGAGTGCCAGGTCCGAACCGTGAAGGGGCTCCTTCGAGGTGAACCCGAAAGGCATCATGGCGAGGCGCATCATAGTTATAATCGAAACGATTGACAAACTCCTCCACGCGTACTGCCTCGGACGGTGGCAGTTGTCCGCGTTCGAGGTAGGATCGGGTCATCACATATGATGCGTCGTCAACGTCAATGGCGAAAGTTGAGAGATGATCGACCCGAGTGTCGGTGAAATTGTTCACACCATAATCCTGAAAATACATAGCGTCGGGAACAGGAGGAATATATTCATCAGGGTAAGGGGGGCGAATTGGAGGAGACGGACATCTGACTTCTCGTTTACGTCTGGGTGTCTGGGTAGACGGAGATATCATGATTTTCGGGCTCCCCAGCACACAACCAGCTTGATCTCCAGCAGGTTCGAGTCCTCCCTGGGGATTATTAAGCGGAACACCGTTCACGATGTAGGACACTTCCCCGGCGCGACCGCCACGGATGAAGACTTCTCCCTTACTGTTCGTCATATCGCCCGACGATTGTGTCAGCAATTCATCGACGGTCGTCACTGGTTTTCTCGCGACTTCCTCTTTTGTGATGGTCTGCTTGGTGGCAGTGTCGTGAATCTGGAGTTGATCCTGTCTGCCTTTGACAGTGATGACTTTGTCCAACCCTGTTGTGGACTCCTCCATGCTCTGCGAAACCACGATAGTGATATCCGCTCTGACAATTATATCTATTACTTCAATAGTCGTGAAGTTGACAGAACTGATCCGCAACGTGTACGTCCCCGGCTCCAATTGCGGGATGACATACTTACCATCAAAGTCGGTCATAGCTCCCCGGTCGGTTCCAACAACTATTATGGAGACTCCGATCATAGGCTGGCCGGTTGCTTTGTCGGTGATCGTTCCGGTGATTTTGCCGGTTGCGGCGGCATAGAGCAGCGCGTTGGCGATCAGAAGAACCGGGATGAGGAGAATCATTACGACTGTCTTTCGTGTGGAGTGCATATTCCACCTCCTGTCCAAAAAGGGTACTGTTACTGGCCTTGAGGGGAATACAACCTAAAGACGGGTTTCTTCCCGGAAATGTTCAATCACCCCGGGATTGGGGTCATTGAGCAACTGTGGAGAAGAACCCCTGGGGGATAATGTGCTATTGAATGGGGATGTATACAGCCAGCTTATCGTCGCCAGCATACAACGTGAAATTATCGGGTTGATGGGTCGTTGATAACTGCCCGTCTTCCGGGGGAAGGAGCAGATACGAGAAGTCCGGATTAGTGCGAACAATTTCGCCAGCATCTTCGAGACTATTTGTCCAGGCAACATCGGAGTGCCAATACCAGGCAGTCTTGGCGATAATATCCCAGTCAGGTTGATGGGGACAAACCATGATACCGTTGCGTCCTTCTGACTGTCGGAACAGGTCTGTCATCTTATCCGTCAAGTTGTACACTGTAGTGCATCGGATATGGTGTATTTTGACTCCTGCCGCTGTCACTCCGATACCCAATGACATCCAGATTATGAGAAAGACAGCTGCGATTGTGGGGACCATTCTCATTTTAATGAAGGTGGTCAGACCCAAAGCCACGAATACTGCTGACAACGCATAGGCCGGTGCGAAATAGTGATAGTAGAGCTTGGCGGCACTCGAATATGAGATAATGTACAGGATCAGCGTAATACTCAGAGGCAGTAGCATGGTCACCTTTTTCTTTACGACCGAATAAACGCCGACCGGAAGGAGAATAATCCAGGGAAGATAAAGTTTGGCGAACCGAAACAGGAACTCGTACCAGTCGGTGTGAATCTTAGGACCACCACCCATAAAACGTCGCCCAATCTGGATCAGGAAATAGTGCTCAAGGAAGTGTCCATCTGCGAACCACTGGTCAAGGACCAAGTACGCTCCCACAAGAAAGATGGCGATTCCCGGTATTAGCCAGACATAGTGTGTCCTTGCATGTGGTGTCTCGACACGGGGTGTTATGGACCAGTGATGATGAAGCAAGAAGCCTGTGAACATGCCAATCCAGACCGGACCGGATACGACTCCTTTGGTCAGGAATGAACAACCCAGAGCTAAACCCGTGACCACATAAGCCCATCGTGGGATGACTCTATCTTCTTCTGAAGATATATGGGCCAGACCGGCCAATGCCATGAGCACAAAAAAGGTCATTGGGTAATCGAGCAGTGTTGAGTTACCCCCTTGCATGAAATTGTAGGTGAGGATCAATACGAGCCCACTCAACAGGCCCAGCCTCTTTCCACCAACGCTCCGACCCAGCCAGAAAACTGCCAGGACTGAACCCGTTGTGCATATTGCTCCGAATAGTCGGGCGGTGCTGTCGGTTGCTCCAAACAACCAGAAAAGGACTGCTTGTGCCCACATAACCAGCGGCGGATGTTCGGCGAAGTTAGGATGAGAGTATGTTGTATATGTTGGGTTGAACCAGTGGCCATGGTCCATCATGTTGCGGGCTATGACCGAATAAGTCGTGGAGTCGAGATTGATCCCGTTCTGCCACCATCCCAGCGACAGAAAAAGAGAGGAACATACGACCAGCACTATCACCGGATGGTTTTCAACCAGCGATACGTACTGTCGCCATAGATGTGTCAGTCGAAAGATTCTGTCCGCCATAGCCTAATATATTGTGATTGATGGTGCAGGTCAATCAGGAGGTTGGCAGCCGGGATCATCTGACGGTGGCAAATATGTGGTAATATGGCCGAACGGAATTGATGGTGAGACGTACAAGCAGAGAGAGGAAACGGCCAAGGCCGTAGAGCGAAACCGGATTGGGTTCAGGGATACTGTATGGCACTGACTGATCAAGAGTTTATTATAGAATCAAGACGTCTGACGACCGGAGACAGACCCGCCATCTCAATGGCCGATTCTGCATACAGAGACGGCAAGGAGCCATGTGCATCTGGTAATCATGCTCTCTGGCCGAGCTTTCGGAATTGGATTATCCGACTGATCATGCTCCTGAAGAGTATTCCTCGTTACCGACGTATTCGGATTACATACCGGTCGGGGGCGAACTTCTTTTCGGAAATCGTTCCAGCTGCTCTATTGGGTCGGTTCTTCGGTCGTGAGTTGATCCTCAGTTATCGCTCTAACCGAGCCGAGGCAGAGCTGGAAGACTACGGTCGGGGCATGCAGCCTTTCCTGAGGCTGTTTCATCGTATCGAAGTGCCCTGCGACCATGCAGCACGTGTTTTTCGTCGGTACAATCTCAAAGCGACGGTTGTGCCACCAGTGGTGAATGATGACCTGTTCTCGTTTTGTCTTCGAATGATCGTGCAACCGAGGATTGTGACAGCGCGTCGTCTGGAGAGGGGAAGCAACATAGTCGGGCTTATCAAAGCTTTTCGATTCATAAAACAGAAATATCCTCGAGCGGAGTTGACTATTCTGGGTGATGGCCCCCAGCGTGAATGGCTTGAGTGGTTTATCGATTCTGAACACATCCATGGCGTTACTCTGGCCGGTCGGGTGAGTCATGAAGAGGTGGCGCGCCATTTTACAGCCGCTGATCTTTATGCCAATGCGTCCACCATCGACAGTCTGCCGTTGTCAATGTTGGAAGCACTCAGGGCTGGCTTGCCGGTCGTGACCACCAACGCGGGACAGATTTCCGAGATCATTGATGATCGGATCAACGGTCTGCTGGTACCGATTAATGATCATCATGCTCTGGCGGATCGGATCATCGAACTGGTCAAGAACCCCTCCCTGGTTACCAGGCTATCTGAAGCCGCCGGTAAGGGTAGCAAGTAGCCTTCTCGGACTGGCAGAACCACCAAGCAGGTTCTGTCCTGCAACACTTGTGTCCCCCTGGTTAGTTAAGAGACTGTTGTCACTGTTATTGTTGATTTGCATGTGTCCTTCTGGATATTAGGCTCAGGTTGTTTCAAATGGGTGGGCTGGTCTTGTTCGCCGCAGCGAAAATCGTGCAAATTGCACACTGGCCAACCTGAAGCCGGAGGAAGACGAACGTGACAGCACAGAAATCCAAGTTTGAACTCGCCGTCGTGATGCCCGTGCTCAACGAAGAGAAGTTCATCGGTCGGACTCTGGAGCAGTTGTACCAGCAGGATTTTCCAATGGACAAATTGGAGATCGTGATCGCCGATGGCGGATCGACCGACCGGACGTGCGAGATCGTCGAATCCTACAAGAGCCGCTTCGGTTCGCTCAAGTTACTAACGAATCCAACTCGCAGGCCTTCCTCCGGTCTAAATGCCGGTGTCAAAAACAGCACAGCACCCTATATAGTGGTGATTGATGGGCATGTTCATATCCCAGGAAATACTCTCCTGCGTGATATTGTCGATCTTTTTCAAACCTCGCAAGCTGCCTGTTTGTGTCGTCTGCAACCCCCGACAGCGCCCGGTCTAAACGAGTTCGAGTTGTCCGTGGCATTGTGTCGATCGTCATTATTGGGCCACAGACCGGGATCCGAGATTTGTGCCGATTACGAGGGTGAAGTTGACCCTACTTCGTTTGGTAGTATGTGGACACGGGAGACATTTGACCGGATCGGGTACTTCGACGAGCAGTTTGACGCTTGCGAGGATGTTGATTTCAATCATCGTGTGAAACAGGTCGGACTGAAGTCTTATCTTTCACCCAAACTGACAGTGTTCAATTACCCACGGTCGAGTCTGCAAGCATTGTGGCAGCAGATGTTCCGCTACGGATTTGGGCGGTTCCGTTTTGCACGCAAACACAATCTGATAGCGCCGGTGCAATGGATCACCCTGGCGGGCGTGGTTGGTATGGGCTTTCTATTATTGCTGTCATTTCTGTATACGCCCGCATTTGGTTTGTTCAAATCACTGGTGGCGCTGTATTTGCTGGTTGTCGTATTGTTCTCCGCCGGTTTAACCGCCAAAGAAAAGCACCTCGGTTGCCTGCTGTATGGACCGCTGATTTTTCCCACGATCCACATCGGCCTGGGAGCTGGCTTTCTCTCTGGCCTGATTGAGCGACTGACCGGTCCACGAAACCCGCGTTCAAAATCCGACAGCCAGTCTTTGTCACTAATATAACAAGTGACGAAGTCTACTATTAACCGGGGGTGACCCGATGCTAAAGAGTTTCAGTTTCAGTTCTCTCAGGTCGTTTCGCGACTGTCCTCAGAAATTCCAGTTTCAATACATCAAGCGAGTGGTAACGCCAAGGGTAGAGACAGCTGATCTTCGTCTGGGTAACATTGTTCACGATGTTCTCAAGCAGGTTTACCGACGTAGTGCTGATGGCGTGCCTGTGTCACTCGACGATACCCTCGCTCTCTACGAATCAAGCTGGTCTGCTGTTGATAAACACACAATATCGGTCGGTTCGGACTACATGGGGATTGACGACTATATCAGCAACGGTCACAAAATGCTGACCACTTTCCATCAGAAATACCACCCCTTTGATCAACATACGTTGCTGGATGTGGAACGGAAACTCAGCTTCACTTTACCGGGAACGGATTTCAAGTTTTCAGGCGTGATTGACAGATTGCTCAAGAAGGATGACGGCACGGTCGAAATCTGCGATTACAAGACTGGGCGTCATATTGTCCGTGCTTCCGATCCGGATTTCTACTATCAGATGGGATTGTATCAACTCGCGGTCCAGGCCAATTTCCCTCAGTGGAACCAAATCGAGCTGGCTCAGCACTTCTTGAAAATGGATGAGGTTGTCGCAGACCGACTGACTCCCGAACGGATCGATCAACTTATCGAGGATTTACGGTTGTCGGTTGTCGAAACTATTGAGGCTGAGCGGCGAGATGATTTCCCGACCAAGGAAGGGCCACTCTGCAACTTTTGCAATTTTCTTGAATTTTGTCCAGCCAAACGTCATAGGCTGATGCTGGGGCGCGAGGAGGAAGAAGAAGGACTCTCCGGGTTACCAGAGCAACAGGCATTTGAGAAGGCGACCGAACTGCTCGATAAGAGTGACCAATTGAAACAGCTCAAGGCTGAGACCGACGCGCTCAAGTCTGATCTCGTTCGTCTTAGCGGCGAACTTAGTGTCAACCGGATTGAAGGGCAGGGCGGGTATGTAACGGTCAAAAGTTCGCGTGACGAGAAATTTGTTACCAAGACGAGTAATCCTAAGGCGTTTGCTGAGCTTTCATTCGTTGCCAGGCAGTTGGAACTCGACGACTATTTCAAACTCGATGGTCCTACCCTAATGAAGGAAGTTTTCCGTAAGCAACGACTCGATAAGGAGTCGCTGGAAAAACTCACCCCTTTCGTTGTCCCAAAAGAGACCCACCGGGTAACTCCCCGACGGAACAAGCAACCCGACCCGGAATAATGGGGGGCTGATATCCGAGGATACAGAGACAGACTGTAACACTCAGTGCGGAGAGTCGGCTGAGTTGGCGTTTGATCATACTGTTGGTGTTGAGATGTAGACATTACGATTATTCCTGCAAAGACTGATGATTGTGAAGTTGATAGGTATATTGTACCCGTTACGGAGAGGCACAATGCGGTATATAATACCTGCTTGCTGTCTGTGGGGTAGTCATGGCATGATGTTAACGTTAATTAGATCAATAAGATACACATAATTTACAATGTTGTGTAAATTGGCACACTATTTGTTAATAAGTCAGCAGTGAGTTAGGTTTTCCTAGCTGCGATTCCGCGCTTAACAGAGTGTGGTAAGGCGTCCCGCCCGACCATGTCTGTTCGGTGTAACAGGCTGACCTTTTGGGGTCAGACTGTCGGCAGCGGGGGTATGCTCCACGGTTCTGCATCGGTGTGCTGCACGATGATGTTTGACCTGGTGACGTATAGAGGTTGTGTTGAGGGGGGAGAGGTATTCTGATCACGTGACAGGATCTTGATCAGATGAGTAGAGCCGGCGGTTGCGTCCACACCGCCGGTTTCCTTTTGTTTTTTACACAATTCTAAAGATATTACCCAAAACCCTCGCTTCGTTACTCCGTCTTGACATAACCCCTGCTGTTATGTATTTTATACTAGTACTTTGATCTGGGCAGGATTTGACCAGTACCATGATCGCACCAGCATAGAAAGCGATACAACCACCGTGCGGGCCAGGAGGAAGCCATGTTCCGAATCCACATACTCTTATTAGTATCCATAATCTGTTTGACGTTGTTCGCGACCGGCTTTGCGGTCGAGCAACCGGTTCAAAGGGGTCTTGAACTGTTGACCCCGGCGGAGAAACAGAATGCTGAAATCCAATTGGATCTCGAAAGCGGGTCCAGCGAAAACGCGCAAGCTGTTGCCCGTCAGATTGAAGAGTTGTGGAACAAAGGTTCATTTGACGAAGCCTTGCATCTGTTCGACGAATTGGCAACTCTAACTGATCTTAGTCGGGCGTCGGTATGGGGCACGTGGCGGACGCCGGTGCTAACCAATTCGCCCGACCGGTTTGGAACCGATGTTCTCATCAGCACCCGGGATTCTGTTAGGACCCTTGAGATGGAAATTCATCGCCCCTCGGGTAACTTGATGGCGATCATTATGAACGAGGGTGATGGCTGGACGACTACGATGTCTTCCGTTCTTTCCACTGACGGTGGGGCCACCTGGTACGAGAAGCAGTGGCTCGGTGTCAGCTGGGTAATGCACTCGGTTACTGCCGCAGTTTGGCACAATCATTGTTACGTAGCTAACTACGACGGTAGCTGGGTGAAACTGCGGCGCTTTCGCTGGGACACTGGACTCACAGGAAGTTTTCCCAGCGGTGGGTCAACCTGGGATGTCATTCCGAGTACATATGCCACTGAAGTTGTGCTACGCTGTAACGACGGGTTCCCCGACAATGATTTCCTCTACATTGCCGTAGGCGAAGCGACCGGCACCGTTGATCTCTTTCGCATCGACCCGGCGATAACCCTGCACGGCATGACCTCGGGGATTACTGATTTCGACCGAGGACTTGATGCAGCGGTATCACCATCCATTTGGTACCCGATCTTTGCCTCTTACATCAGCCCTTCCGACTATTGCACGATAGCTCGTTATCAGGGAACCACGAGTCAGTTTGAGACGAAGCGTACAGCCTACGTGGGCGGAAGTGTTCAAGATGAAACGGCGATTGATGTTTATGGCATGGATGTTGTCTGTATCTACGAATACCAAGCCGGCTCGCACATTCTGTATGAATCCTATAGCACCGATATTGGAGTGACCTGGGATACGCGGAATCTCGAACCGCCGGCGTACAGTCCCTCACTGACAATGCGGGGCGGTGCAGGATTGGCCCGGGCCTACAGTCGACAAGTAATGGCTCCAGTCAGAACAGGTCGGTTCAGGTGGGTTTCCCAGGACTCAATTCATCTCAGCGGTGAGCCAGCTGTCCAATATACCGACAACTGGACCGCCTTTCAGCAGGACATTGAGTATATCGGTGACGACGAATATGGTATCGCTTATGTAAGCAGTGACTATCAAGCCTGGTTTGACCGCGGTGACGGTTGTTGTCAGGAGCGCGGCAATGTCGATCGGATAACCGGTACGGGGGGGGCGATAAACGTGGCTGACCTCACATATCTTGTGGCATACCTCTTTATAGGGGGACTGGAACCTCCATGTATTATCGAGGGGAATGTCGATGGCATTGGCGGTACGGGGGGGCCGATAAACGTGGCTGATCTAACCTATCTGGTGGCGTATTTATTCATTGGTGGCCCCGAACCGCCACCCTGTCCATAGATTGTATATATAGCAGCCCTCCCTCAAGGGTTGTCTGCGTTCATAGTATTTCGTATCATGCTTCCAACAGCATGAAGACAATACGAACATCTCTGGAATACCGTCGCGGGAAAGACACTGCAGCCACAACCAGCAATTATCTATTCAACCAGCTAATTCCCTACATTGGCAACAAGCGCAAACTTCTCGGCCTTATTCAAGACGCCCTGCGTCTTACTGATACCAGTTCCGGTGATGTGTTCGTGGACCTGTTTGCCGGGTCCGGCGTTGTATCGCGTCTGGCGAAACAGCTTGGCTATCGTGTGATCGCCAATGACTGGGAACCGTATGCCGAGGCCATCAACCAGTGTTTCATCGGATGCAATCAAGCACCGGAGTTCGATGCGCTGGGCGGCTATGACAAAGCGATAGACACACTCAACAATCTCCCGCCAGTGGCGGGCTGGATTACGGAGCATCTGTGTCCCCGTGATGACAATGATTTCGATATCAAGCTGGACCGCATGTTCTATATGCGAAAGAACGGCCAGCGCATCGATGCCATCCGCCAGCAGATCAAGAGTTGGCGGGATGAGGGGACAATAAACAACAACGAAGAGGCTTGCCTTCTTGCACCACTATTGTATCAGGCCTGTTACAACAGCAACACCAGTGGTGTGTTCAAAGGGTTTCATAATGGTTGGGGAGGAAAGACTGGTACTGCGCTGTATCGTATTGCGGCTGACCTGAGATTGAGCCAAGCTGTATTCTATGATAACGGGCAGGAAAATGAAGTTCACAAGATGGATGCGATGCATCTGGCCGAACAGTTGGCTGACCGCGAAGTTGACGTTGTCTATCTCGATCCACCCTATAATCAGCATCCGTATGGAAGCAACTATCATGTTCTCAACAGCATAGCTCTCTGGGACAAGCCGGAACTCAGCCAGCAGATTACACCTGGCCAGAAGTCCGCGATCCGCACCGATTGGCGGACCGAACGGCGCAGCGCTTATAATTATCGGGCTGAGGCTCTGGATGCTTACACGAGATTGCTGGAGACTCTAAACGCGAGATACATTCTTACAAGTTATTCCACCGACGGTATTATTCCGCTAGAAGTGATGCTCCACGAGAATATTCGCTGCGGCAGGGTGAGAGTTGTCAAACGGCAGTACAAAAGATATCGAGTGAGTTCGCAGCGTTTTTCAAACAAACCGCTGAACGTCGAGTTCGTGCTGATAACTGATACCCACTGTAGAAATAGACAGACTATCGATGATCTGACAAAGACCATTCAATCGGTTGAGAAACGTGCTCTGGCGGAGCATCCCGAAGGCTGAACTCAAGTGCATTATTGGGCCGTTATAGTTCGTCTCGGCGATCTTGACAAGACCGAATCGGTCACATATAATTTGCACATTCTTGAGGAACCTCTGGTATAACCAGCATGGATATTATCGGCGGTAAGCCTTTGCAACTTGGTGAAGATATGAGGATTGATATATGACAGGTGGTTCAATGGAGAACATGATTGAGGCTCGTGGACTTTGCAAATACTATGGTTCGTTTGTGGCTATAGAGGACATTTCTTTTGCAATTCCTAAAGGACAGATTGTGGCTTTTCTTGGCCCCAATGGGGCAGGAAAATCTACGACTATGAAGATCCTCAGTGGCTTTATGGCGCCCAGCAGCGGTGCTGCTTTTCTAGCCGGACTGAACGTGGGTGCGGATCGTTTGGAAGCTGCGCGGAAATTGGGCTACCTGCCTGAGAACGGACCACTCTACGACAATATGACGCCGCTGGAGATGTTACGTTTTCTCGGTGAGGCTCGGGGAATCGAGGGTTCTGCTCTAAAGCGCAGGATCGATGAGGTCAATGAAGTCTGTGCTCTTGAACAGGTTTTGGAAAAACCGATTGGGAAACTATCGCGCGGCTACCGCCAACGAGTAGGACTAGCTCAAGCGTTGTTGCACGACCCGGAAGTGCTCATTATGGATGAACCCACAGCCGGGCTGGACCCGAATCAGATTCATGATTTCCGAAACAACATTCGCCGTCTCGGCAAGTCGAAAACAGTCTTGCTGTCCACCCATATTTTGCAGGAAGTCCAGGCGGTGGCGGAGCGGGTGCTGGTGGTGCATAATGGTCGCCTGGTGTTCGATGGAACGCCCGACGAACTGTGTGGGGGATCGACTATGGAGGACAGTTTCTACCGACTGACCGGGCAGCACACGCTGGGTGCAGATGGCGGAGAGGAGGTGTCGGCATGAAAATCAACACGCGTGTAATTTCGGTTATTGCCCGGCGCAATCTGCTTTCCTATTTCGCGAGTCCTACCGGCTATGTGTTTATTACATTGTTTATTTTCCTCAGTGCATCGGCGGCGTTCTGGCAAGAGCATTTCTTTGCGGCCAATCTGGCGAACCTGGACCAACTCAGCGGTATGTTTCCGCTTTTGTTGCTGTTCTTTGTCCCGGCCCTGACAATGGGTGTCTGGGCTGATGAACGCCGTTATGGTACTGATGAATTGCTGTTGACACTACCAGCCACTGATCTGGAAATAGTGATGGGCAAGTATCTCGCGGTATTGGGCATCTACTCTGTCTCACTGGCGCTGTCGCTGAGTCATGTGCTGGTGCTATACTGGCTGGGCAGTCCCGACCTTGGACTAATGTTCGTTAATTATTTTGGTTATTGGTTGATAGGAGCGGCCATGCTGGCGGTAGGGATGCTGGCGTCACTTCTGACGGCGAATATAACAGTGGCTTTTGTTTTGGGCGCGGTGCTCTGCTCTGTGCTAATATTCGTTGACTCCGCCACATGGGGAGCCAACGGAGGATTTCGACGGTTTCTTTCGACACTCTCGGTATACCCGCACCTGGGGGATTTTGCACGGGGTGTAATCAGTTTCTCGGGTTTGCTGTATTTCGTCTCGATAGCGGCTGTCAGTTTGTATATCAATACTGTTCTCATCGGGCGTCGTCACTGGCCGGTAGAGGCAGGAGGTTACAAATTCTGGGCGCATCATCTGGTGCGAGGCGTGGCATTGGTAATGGCCATTATCGCGTTCAACTCACTCTTCTCCGCTCCATGGCTGCGGCTTGATGTCACAGCAGAACAACTGCATTCTCTATCGGATGAAACCGAAGAGATGCTCGATGAGCTAAGCAGCGATCGCCCGGTGTTTGTGCAGGCTTTTATTTCACCGGAAGTGCCGCGCGAGTTTGTTGAGACGCGGGCCAATCTCATTGGAAAACTCCAGGAAATGGATGCTGTCGGCGGTGACAAGGTTCAGGTCATGATCCATGACACCGAGCCGTACACGGCTGAGGCCCGGGATGCTCGTGAGAAGTTTGGCATGGCACCTCGCAAGGTCATGAGTACTGGTTCGGCGCGTACCAGTACTGCCGATATTTTTCTGGGAGTGGCGTTTACCTGCGGAGCCGGTGAGGAAGTGATACCATTCCTTGATCGCGGTTTGCCGGTCGAGTATGAATTACTTCGTTCTATCAGGGTAGCGGCCAAGACTGAACGCAAGAAGATCGGGGTATTGACGACCGAGGCCAAGATTTTTGGCGGGTTTGATTTCAGCGCCATGAGCAGCACACCTCCGTGGCTGGTCGTTTCCGAGTTGGAGAAACAATACGAGGTGACTCAGGTGGCACCCGACCAACCGATCAGCGAAGAACTGGATGGTTTGCTGGTGGTACTGCCGTCGTCGCTGACTCAGGATGCGATGGACAATCTCAGAAAGTATGTTCTATCCGGACTTCCAACATTATTCATTGTCGATCCTTTGCCGACTTTCAGCATTCCTCTGTCGCCATTACTTCCCGCCGGAGCCGACCGCAATCCTATGATGAGTCAGGGCCAACCCCCGCCTCCGCCAAAGGGAAACATAGTGGCTTTGATGTCGGACATTGGTGTGAACTGGAATCCGAGTCAGGTTGCCTGGGACACATACAATCCACATCCCGATCTCAGCCAGTTACAACCGGAAATCATTTTTGTTGGTCAGGGTAACGAGACGTCCGAGGCGTTCAACGAGTTGCACCCGGCCAGTGCTGGTCTACAAGAACTGGTTATGCTCTATCCCGGATACTTGTACAAGGGGATCGAGAGTCCTTATGAATTCCAGCCATTGCTGCGCTCAGGTCGTTTGTCAGGATTGTTGCCTTTCCAGGGGTTGGTTCAGCGTGGATTTTTCGGAATGGGCTTCAACCTAAATCGTAATCCCCGCCGCGTACCGACCAGTGAAAGCTATATTCTGGCCGCTCGAGTGATGGGATCTTCAGGTACGGCCCCGACAGTTGAAGACGCCACGAGTACAACGGCCACAGTCAACGCTATTATTATAGCCGACATCGATTTCATCTCCAGTCAGTTTTTCCAGATACGGATGCAGGGATTTGAAGGGATGAACTTTGATAATGTCCCGTTTTTCCTAAACTGTATGGACATGCTGGTAGGTGACGAATCATTCATCGGTTTGCGCAAGAAGCGAGTGAAACATCGTACTCTCGAGACAGTAGAAGCTCAGACGCAGGAGTTTATCGAGCGGCGGATTGAGCAGGAGGGTTTGGCTGAGACGGATGCCCAGACGGCACTCACTCAGGCACAAAACCGGCTTAATGAGAAAGTAAATCAGGTTCGTGATCGAGCTGACCTTGACGAGCAGACTAAGCGAATTATGATGCAGAACCTTCAGGAAGTTGAGAATCGTCGTTTCGAAGCACTCAAGGCTGATATTGAGGCTCAGAAGGAAGCCCAGATTGCCAGTGGACATGCGGAGATGGAAGCAGAAATTCGCAGTATCCAAACCCGCATTAGAACGCTGGCTGTGTTATTACCTCCCATTCCGGTATTCGTAGTGGGAGTGATGGTCTTTATGAAGCGTCGTCGTCGTGAGCAGGAAGGGGCTGCGGCCGCAAGGAGATTGAGGAGCTAAGCCATGACAGAAACCAAGAAGACAATCGTATTTGTTGGCGTGGCCGTCGGCCTGGCGTTGCTGGCCTTCATCTTTGCGCCCAAGAGAATTACCCCGGATGCGTTCCTTGATCAGGGTGAAGCGTTCTTTGTTGACTTTACGGACCCCAACGAGGCGACCACCCTTGAGGTTGTCGAGTTTGATATGACAACCGGTTCACCGCGCGCTTTCAAAGTCACTTTTGAGAATGGTCGGTGGACAATCCCGTCGCATCACAACTATCCGGCCGATGGAAAGGAACGTCTGGCTCAGACTGCGGCTGGCGTAATTGGTATCGTCAAAGACGACTTCCGCTCCGACAATGCTTCCGACCACGAGGCGCTGGGAGTGATCGATCCTCTGGACGAATCTGCCAGCCTGACTGGACGGGGTAAGCGGATCACGATCAAGGGAGCAGGTGGGAAGGTGTTGGCTGATTTTATCGTTGGTAACTTCGTCGAACAACGACCAGGGATGCGGTTTGTTAGGGTACCGGATCAGAAGCGGGTCTATGCTGTCCGAATGGATATCGATATATCCACCCGTTTCGAGGACTGGATTGAGACCGATCTGTTACAGCTTGCTCGGGGTGATGTGAAGACTGTTATTCTCAACGATTACAACATCAACGAGCGCACCCGTTCGGTGGACCGACGCGACAATATCCAGCTTGCACTTGATGGAGACGTATGGTCTGCTCGTGGGATGAAGAACAGCCAGCAGGTCGATTCGACTGTTATGGATGAGTTGCTGGCCACTCTCGATGAACTTCCCATTGTCGGTGTGCGCCCCAAACCAGCGGGACTGTCTGCCAGTCTCAGACAGGATGAAAGTGCGATCGATGTTTCCCAGGCCGACAAGCGGTCATTACAGGGTAAAGGATACTACTTCACCGGTGACGGACAATTGATGTCCAACGAAGGTGAATTACTCGTTCACACCACGCGCGGTGTTGCATACACATTGCGGTTTGGTGAGGTTGTTCATGGCTCTGGGCTGGCTGTAACGGCTGGCTCCAGTGACGATGGAGCTGCATCCCCGAGTGGTGCCGCGGCTCAGAATCGGTACTTGTTTGTATCAGCTCAATTCGAAGCAAGTGCCTTCCCCGAACCGCCCAAACCGAGTAACACTAATTTCCTTAAGGTTGCCGACACTTTACGAACCGAAGAGGATCGGTCTAACAAAGCCCTCTATGACGTTCACACCAAATGGGAAAGAGATTTCAGTCGAGGCCGAGAGACAACTCAGGCTCTCAATGACCGTTTTGCTGATTGGTATTTCGTTATCTCATCTGACAGTTTTGACAAACTGCATCGTTCGCGCGGGGAACTGGTGGTGAAGAAAAGCGAGTAGTAGTTTTCTTGACGGACCGGCAAGCAGACTTGTCATGCCGGACTTGATCCGGCATCCAGTTATATTTGTCGAAACTGAAGACAGTTTCGACCTACAAGACTGGTACAATTGGTTTGAAAGACAAGAGGAGACGTGATGTCCAAATCAAAAAGTGAGATATCATCGACAGGAACAACGCTTGCATTTCTTACAAGTGGGACATGATCGGAAACACTGTCGAGAGTTCTCGGCCGTGCATTCGATCACCCGTTGAAACTTGAGGAGCGCGCCGCTATGCCTTTAGCAGGCGGAATAATGCAATATGGCTACCAGTGCGGCATGATTTGGGGCGCAACGCTTGCCGCAGGGGCGCAGGCGTATCGACTTCTTGGTCCGGGACCACAGGCTGAATCTAAGGCGATTGTTGCAGCACATAGGCTTGTAGAGTCTTTCCGTGCTCTCAACAACAACATAAATTGCTTCGAAATAACTGATATAGACAAGTCATCATCAACAATGCAGATGATTACATTCTTCCTTTTAAAAGGCGGGACCATAGGCTGCTTTCGCATGGCGGCAAGATATGCCCCGGTAGCATTCAATGAGATAAACACCGCTCTTTCCGAAGAACATATCGAAGCGCCCTCCCCTCCGGTAAGTTGTGCGGCAATGTTGGCACAAAAGATGGGCGCATCCGACATGCATACAGTAATGGCGGCGGGATTTGCCGGCGGAATCGGCTTATGCGGGGGTGCCTGTGGGGCATTGGGAGCCGCGATATGGATTACCGGAATGAATCGCCACAAGGAACGAGGTGGTAAGATTGTTTCTAATGATCCCGGAGCCATAGATGCGATTGGTAGGTTTGTGAAATGCACCGACTTCAAATTCGAGTGCTCCGAAATAGTCGGACGGAAGTTTGAGAATGTTGACGACCATGCCTGTTATTTGCGCGACGGAGGTTGCTCGGAAATCATCGAGGTTTTAGCTGCCAAATGATCTGCAGTTTGAGCATTCTATAACGGCGGAAGGTATTGTGTGATATCATATCTATCTTCAGTATCCAAACCTAACAAAGCGCTGCAGTAGTTGCAGGTCAGGACCCATTTTCGCTCCTGCCAGAAAACAGGTAATGCCTGACGGAATCACCAGGGGATTCCGTCCGAATACGGGGGGAATAACCACTTACGGCCAAACTCATTGACAACCGCAGAATCAAAGGCTATTATTGCCATTCCTGAACGGAGAAGACAAGAGAGAGCGATGTGAGTACTTTAGACAGCCAGCAGTTGCTTGAATACACAAAGCCGATTCAGTCTGATCTGGAAGAGTTCGATCAGAAGCTCCACGATCATCTTCGCGGCGATTCTCCGTTGATTTCATCGATTGCCCAGCATCTCCTTCGTGCCCGTGGAAAACGTGTGCGCCCGGCCTTTCTTTTTTTGTCTTCGCGGGCGGCTGGCAATTTCACGCCCTACACTGTCGACTCTTCGCTCGCGGTGGAGTTGATTCATACGGCCACATTGCTTCATGATGATGTTGTTGATGAGTCGAACATGCGTCGCGGACAGGAAACGGTAAACGCCCAATGGACCAATCTGATCTCGGTGCTCATGGGTGATTACCTTTTTGCCAAAGCGTTTCGGATAATGGTTGAGGCGGAGTCGATAGATCTGATGAAAGCGATATCGCGAGCCACGGAACGTGTGTCGGTGGGCGAGTTGCGCCAGATAGAAGAGACGGGGAATTACGAATTATCTGAGGACGAGTACCTTACAATAATTGCCGACAAGACGGCTTCACTATTTAATGTTTCGTGTGAGATTGGCCCTATTCTGGGCGACTGTGGGAAACGCGAACGCCGCAAGTTTTCCCAGTTTGGAGAGAAGGTGGGTGTCGCGTTTCAGATTGTCGATGACCTGCTGGATTATGTCGGAGATGCTACCGTTACAGGTAAGGAGCCGGGCAACGACGTTTTAACGGGAAAAGTTACTCTGCCGCTTATCTATTCGTTGCGGAAGGTAGGGAAAACGGGCCGTAAGGAAATGGTATCGTTCCTGCGTAAGAATGATTCACCGGATTCATTTGAGAAAGTAAGTCAGTTCATTACTGAGAATGGTGGCCTTGAGTATGCTTATGATAAGGCCAATAAACTAATTGAGGATGGTCTTGAAGGTATCTCGCACCTTCCTTCTTCAGAACATTTCGATTGTCTGGTGAGCATGGTTAGGTTCACAACTGCGCGGGTTTCATGAGCGAGCCATTCTCGATTCAACTTACGTGAACAATAGCCCAACGAGGGGCGTATAATTGTCGATATGATTGGCTGGAAAGATTTCTCCGTAGAGATACTCACCGAGCACCCCTTCCTGGTTGCCCTGGCAGCAGTGGCTCTGATCGCCATGACCTGGTGGCTCTATCGACGAACGAATCCACCAATATCGGTATGGATTCGCGCCAGTTTGGTAGCCTTGCGGCTGGTAGCTGTGTTGGCGTTGATACTAGCCCTTTCACAGCCGATCATCAGTTACACTCGAGAATATGAGCGACCCCGCCGGATCAGCCTCTTGCTTGATCGATCATTGAGCATGGAGAAAGAGGAATCCGGCCGAACAAGGATAGCTCGTATGGATTCACTCCTGACCGATCAAATATTCCGACGAGTGACTCAAGATGCTGAGGTGACCTCTTACTATCTGGGTGGCAACCTGGTTTCTGACGCTAGCCAGGTCATGACGAACCAAACAGCTTTAGGGGATGTCCTGCATCAGCTCGACAGGTTACAGGTGGAGCGTCGGGATGACTGGTGGCTACTTTTTTCCGATGGCAACTCCAACGCTGGTCGTAGTCCCGCCGAGGTTGCCACTACGATGCGAACCCCGATTGTGACTATCGACATGACTTCCGGGGCAGGTAGTTTCGATCTGGGCATAAACGACATTGAGTTCAACCCGATCGTGTTTGTAGGACGTCCGACCGAAGTTGTAGTCAAATTCGGCTGGCAGGATGGTCTGGGGCGGAAAATTCGTCTTGAATTGATGGACTCTAGTCGTGTTCTGGACGCGACCGAGTTTGAGATTGTGCAGGATGGCGGACTTGGTGAGGTGACTCTGAAGTTCATCCCGACCTCTCCGGGTCGTAGACTCATGAGTGTGCGTGTGCCCCCTCTAACGGGGGAGGAGACGGTTGATAACAATTCACGATCTTTCTCCATGAAAATACTCAAGAGCCGCCTGCTGGTTTTGATGGTTAGCGAAAGTCCCGATCACGAGCTGGGTTTTCTCCGGCGATTTTTCGAGCAGTCCGACCGGTTCGATGCCGAGTTGATCGTGACCGGATCAAAAGCCGGCAATCTGGCCGGACGGTTTCCGTCGCGCCAGACGGAACTTAACCGGTATGATCTGGTGGTTTTACATGACCCCGATCCGGACCAGCTCGAAAATCGAGCCGGGATCATAAAATCCTATCTCGAAGACCGTGGGGGAGCCATATGGGTTTTGATGGGCAGTCGGTATGCCGCTCGTGGACCATGTGAATGGTTTGATAGTTTGTTGCCTTTCCATCCAACCTCCCGGCAGGAATTGCGCTACCTCGACTATCATGGCGAGCCGCAGGAAGATCAGCTTTATCATCCTGCTGTGCGTCTGGCTGACGATCCGTCATCTATCAGGGAGACTTGGTCGTCATTGCCGCCGTTTCAGAAGTTGGTGCCTTGTGATCGTCTGGCACCCAATGCCGTGGTCCTGGTGCGAGGCTCTATCCGTACTCGTTTGGGGCAGTTGCCAATACTGGGCTATCGACGATTTGGTCCGGGGAAACTGTTGGCCCAGGCAGCTCTGCCGTTCTGGACCTGGGGTTTCACAACCCTGGGATTGGGACAGGATGGCATGACTTACAATCGTTTTGTTGATGGTGTAGCCAGCTGGCTGACGGTCGTCGACGATCTGGCTCCGATCCGAATCGGACCGGAGAAAAGGGTTTTCACCCGAGGTGAACCGGTTCGGTTTGACGGCTATGCATTTGATCCCGGTTTTCGCCCCATCGACGGTGCGACAGGTTCGGTGGAGTTAAGACCGACTGATAAGTCCGAACCCTTTGTGCAGGACCTGATCGAACGCAGAGATGGAGAATACCGGGCCGTTTTTGATCACCTCGTGCCGGGCAAGTACAGTTACCGAGCAGTCATAGAACAGGACGGACGTATTCTCAAGGCGGACGATGGCGAGATTCTGATTGAGTCATTCTCTATCGAGGAGTTTGATCGGAGTGGCCGCCCCTCAGAGTTGGCAGCTATTGCACGACTATCGGGTGGGAATTACTTCACTTTTGAAGAGTTCGATCAGGTGATTGGGATGCTCGATCTAACTTCAGTTGCGGAGCGAGAGGACGAAGATATTACGTTCTTTAATAAACTGTGGCTGTTGCTCACTATCGTGGGAGCATTATCATTGGAGTGGTTGATTAGGAAGATGAATCAGTTAGTTTGATGACGATGCTTCTTTCTTGTAGTCTTCTATGATTCGCTTGAGATCGACCTTCTCTCCCAAGGCAACCTTGTCAGTGGACAAAGCACTAACACGTTGGTTGATTCGCTGGGTACAGTTGACAATCTGATTCAGATATTCACATTGTTCCTCGGACATGCCTTCTGGGTCTTGAAGTAGAAATTCTGTATAGCCAATTATCCCCGCCAACTGGTTATTGAGATCGTGGTTGAGCGTGAGACACTCGGCGATATAGGGCTTGAGAATCCGAAATATCTCCAATTCTTCCCGTGTTTTCTCAGCGGTAGGTGTTTCTGTCATGCGAGTGTTGCCCATTTTTCCCGTCTGGCTGATTTTGCCCTTTTGTTGTATGTGTCGGACAGTGGGAACCCATACTTGAGCGCCTGATTTGGAACCAATCAGCCTAACTCGTATAATCGGCCTTGCCTTGAGTAGTCGGGGGTATATATTGGGTTCCATGAACCGCAGAAAGAAGAGGTCCTGATGAAGATAGCAGTCATTGGCGCGGGATTGATGGGGCGAGCAGCTTTGTATGATTTGGCTCGATGTGAGGGAGTTGAGCAGGTTGGAGTATTCGACATTGATGCTGACCTGGCGAAGCAAACAGGTACGACTTATGGTAATGGAATAGAAGTATCGGCCGCCCTCGATGCTGGAGATGAAGACGCTGTCGCGGCTCTGCTGGCCGACTATGATGCCGCCGTTTCGTGTGTGACTTACAAGTTCAATCCGGGTCTGACTCGGGCTGCCATAAGAGCCAAATGTCATCTTGTCGATCTTGGCGGAAACAACGATACAGTCCGCAGCCAATTGGAAATGAACGACGAGGCTGAAGAGGCTGGTGTGATCGTTGTGCCCGATTGCGGGCTGGCACCGGGGATGGTAGCCGTACTTGTAGCGGATGGTGTGGCACGGTTTGACAAAGTTGCGTCAGTCAATATCCGTG